>JBBIHD010000089.1:0-8224 GCA_037447195.1 Nitrospirota bacterium
CAACATCTGAACATTTAGCTACTCGGTTCACAGCGACAACGCAGGTTCGGTAAAGCAGAGAGAGTCTGGCGACGCTAATCCAGTCGCGCCGTCGAAGGGATAGCTGAACTACGCTCCTCTCACGGCACAGTGCATGATCTTATCCGAGGTTTAGAACGCAGGAAAACTATATGCCCCGTGAAACAATACTGATCGTCGACGACGAAGAGAGCATCCGCAGGAGCCTGGCAGGCGTGCTGACCGACGAGGGCTACGAGGTCGCTACGGCGGCGTCGGGCAGGATCGCTCTCGACGTGCTGCGGGAATCGCAGCCAGACCTGGCGCTGCTCGATATCGCCATGCCCGAGATGGACGGCGTGGAGACGCTGCGCAGGCTGAAGGAGATGAGACCCGAGCTGCCCGTGGTCATGATCTCGGGCCACGGCACCATCGAGACGGCCGTCAAGACGACCAGGATGGGCGCCTATGACTTCATCGAGAAGCCCCTCTCGCTGGAGCGCGTGTCGCTGGCAGTGAGGCACGGGCTCGACGCGGCCCGGCTTCGCGAGGAGAACGAGTCGCTCCGGCGGCGCGTTGAGAAGAGCGCCGAGATCGTGGGCGGGAGCGCGGCGATCCTGGCGCTCAAGAAGCAGATCGCCCTTGCGGGGCCGAGCAACGGCTGGGTGCTGGTGCACGGCGAGAGCGGCTCAGGCAAGGAACTCGTGGCCCGCGCTGTTCACCGGGCGAGCAAGCGGGCGCGCGGGCCCTTCGTGGAGGTGAACTGCGCGGCCATCCCGCAGGAGCTGATCGAGAGCGAGCTCTTCGGCCATGAGCGCGGGGCCTTCACGGGCGCCACGGCAATGAAGCGCGGCAAGTTCGAGCTGGCCGACAACGGCACGCTGTTCCTTGACGAGATCGGCGATATGAGCCTTGCCACGCAGGCCAAGGTGCTGCGCGTGCTTGAGTCGCAGGAGTTCCAGCGCGTAGGCGGGACCAGGACGCTGCGCGCTGATGTGCGCGTTATCGCGGCGTCGAACAAGGACCTGGCGCAGGAGATCGGGCGGGGCGCCTTTCGCGAAGACCTGTTCTTTCGATTGAACGTGATCCCGCTGGATGTTCCGCCGCTTCGGGAGCGTCCCGACGATGTCCCGGTGCTTGTCCGGCATTTTTTTGAGGAATTTTCGCGGGAATACGGCCAGAAGCCCAAGGCCGTCGACGATGAGGCCCTGGCGCTGTTTCAGCGTTATCGCTGGCCGGGCAACGTGCGGGAGCTTCGGAACGTCATCGAACGATTGATCATCATGACGCCGGGAGCCCGCATCACTGCCGCCGATGTGCCGCCGCCCCTCAGCAGCGGGTCCCCGGCACGGGCCGCTTCCGGCTCCTCCGGCGCAGTCCCCCCGGCACTGGAGTATGCGGCGCTGAAGGACGCGCGGGCCGCCTTTGAGCGGGAGTTCATCACGCGAAAGCTGAAAGAGCATGGCGGCAACGTGAGCAGGACCGCCGACGCCATCGGCGTGGAGCGCAGCAACCTGCACAGGAAGATGAAGGCGCTCGGCATCGAGCATGCCGCAGAGAACCACGGCGCCTGAGGCGCAGCCCCGCTTCCGCATTCCAGGACAGGATCATGATAGAAACGAAACAACTCACCCGGCGTTTCGGCAGCCTGACGGCTGTTGATGCCCTCAGTTTTTCCGTCGGACCCGGCGAGGTCTTCGGCCTGCTGGGGCCGAACGGCGCGGGCAAGACCACGACCATCCGCATGCTCACCACGCTGCTGGCCCCCACGTCGGGAACTGCGCATGTGGCGGGGAATGACGTGAGCGATGCGCCGCTTGCTGTAAAGCGGTCCATCGGCGTTGTGCCCCAGATGCTTAATCTCGACATCGACCTCTCGGCGGCCCAGAACCTCGAGTACCATGGTCGGCTGCACCGCATGAAGCGGGGAGACATCCGGGAGCGGACCGAGGAACTGCTGCGGTTCGTCGGGCTGTGGGAAAAGCGCGACGTGTTCGTGGACCATCTTTCCGGCGGCATGCGGCGGCGCCTGTTGATCGCGCGGGGGTTGATGCACCGTCCGCAGGTGGTGTTCATGGACGAGCCCACCGTGGGCCTTGATCCGCAGGCCCGGCGCATGATCTGGGGGATGATCGAAGCGCTGCGGCGCGAGGGGATCACGATCCTGCTCACGACCCATTATATCGAAGAGGCCGACGCGCTGTGCAGCCGCGTGGGCATCATGCGGGCAGGCAGGATCATCGCCGAAGATTCTCCGGCAGCGCTCAAGGCGGATGTGGGCAGGTTCACCATGGAGTGCCTGGGTCAGCATGATATCGCGCGACGCTTCTATCCGAGCCGCGAAGAGGCCTTTGATGCAGGGAAGAGCGAAGGCTGCGACGTGGTGGTGCGCGATGTGACGCTCGAAGACGTGTTCATCAAGCTCACGGGAGAGCGGATAGAGGCGTAGTGAGGCGGGAGGCAGCAGGAAGTAGACAGTAGACAGTAGGCAGGAGGTAGGAGGCAGAGAACAAAATCCAACAGCTTCTTCCTCCCAGGTTGCTGTCTGCTGACTGCTGAGGTCATTATGAACTTCTACCCCATATTCTGGAAAGAGATGATCCTGATCCGCAGAAAGCCCTGGCGCTTCCTGGCGTCGAGCATGGTCATGCCGCTGTTGTATCTCGTGACCTTCGGCTGGGGCCTGGGGCGGGGCATCCGGATGGACGGAGGCACCTACCTGGAGTTCGTCCTTCCCGGCATTATCGCGCTCTCGGCGATGAACAACAGTTTCAGTCCTGTATCGACGTCGCTCAACATCAGCAAGCTTTACACCAAGACGATCGAGGAGGTGCTGGTCTCGCCGGTCAGCCCCTGGGCCATCGCCTTCGGCAGGTCCCTCACCGGCCTGGTGCGGGGCACGTTCTCGGCTATGGGACTGCTGCTCGTCGGTCTTGCCTCGGGCGTGCACCTGCAGGTCTCGGCGCTTTTCTTTGGCGTCATTGCGCTCACGGCCTTCTGTTTCGGCGCCATGGGGGTCGCTGCTGCCATGGTCACGCGGTCCCATGAGGACATGGCGAACTTCAACAGCTTCTTCATGGTGCCCATGTCCTTTCTGGCAGGCACCTTTTTCGCCCCTGACCGGCTGCCTGAGCCTTTTTCGAGCATGATCATGGTCTTCCCCCTGACCCATGCGAGCCTGTCGCTCCGCGCTCTCGCTGCCGGCTCTGCGCCCGACGCGACATCGCTCTTTGTGCTGGCCGCCTTTACGGTCTTCTTCTTTTTTCTTGCGGGCAGGCTGCTCAGGCGGCTGGCATGACTGCGGCCTCCAGCCGCGTTCGCATTGGCCCATCGCCCGGTTTTCCATTGACTTTTGAGGGGCATGACGCTAATATGCCTTCCAATTGGCTCAAAACTAACGGGATTTTACCGTTTTTTGATCGCCTCCATCACGAGGAGAGTGCATGAGAAAGGTCCTGCTTGCCGCGCTGTTCCTGGTTCTGCCCCTGTCCCTGTCAGTGTCATCGGCGTCATCTGAGCAGCAGCGCGGCGTTGAAGAGTTCACGAGCATGGACGGGATCGCTCTGGCCATTGATGCCTACTTTCCCAAGGTCCAGGGGACCGTCAGGTCCGTGCAGGGCGACCGCGTCGTCATCAGCGTGGGCAGGAAGCAGGGCCTGCTTCCGGGCATGCTTCTCACGCTCTGGAGGGAGGGGAAGGAACTCAGGCATCCCGTCTCCGGCGCGGTCATCGGCCTCGAAGAGCAGGAGATCGGCACCGTCGAGATCACGGCTCTGGAGGAGTCCTCGTCCAGCGGCGTGATAAGGAGCAGGACAGCAGACCCGGCGAAGGGAGACCGGGCGCGCATCACGCCCAAGAAGATCCGCCTGGCCGTCATCCCGCTCCGCACAGACCGGCCGGAGCTTCTGCAGGCCCTTACCGACCGGCTGAACGATTCAGGCCGCTTCGATATCCTCGATGCCGAAAAGCGCGACGCCTTCCTGAGCAAGCGCACCCTGAAGGACAATGAACTCGTGAAAGAGATGGGCCGCTCTTTTGATCTCGAGGCCGCCGTTACTGTAGGGATCTATCCTTCTGACGGCGCCTACCTTGTTACGGTCAAGATCTTTTATGCCCAGGAAGGCCGCCTGCTCGATACGGTCGTGGCGAGGCTGAAGCCGGAAGAGAAAAAGAGCCTGCTCGGGTCCATGGCGCCGCATTTCGCGCCGACGCGGGCCGAGGCGGCAAGCTCACACGATCTTCCCCTAGCGGCCCGGTCCTTCGGCGTGGGCGACCTCGACGGCGATGGTGGTGAGGAGCAGGTATTCTCCGATGGCGAGCGCCTCTCTGTCTATCGGGAGGAAGCCTCGGGCTGGCGGGACATCTGGACCGAGCCCGCGGCGGACAGGAAGGGAGGCGTCCGGCAGTTGGCCGTTGATGCGGCTGATATCAACGGAAACGGCAAGCCGGAGGTCTTTGTCGCCGCAGTGCGCGACGATATGGCGGTCACCCTGGTACTGGAGGCCCATGATGGCTCATACCGCGTCATTGCCGAGCTGCCGGGACTGTTCCGCATCATTTCGTTTCCGGGCAAGGGTCGGCTGCTGATCGGGCAGGACCATGCCGCTGTTCCAGCGGGAGCGGTCCGGATATTTACATGGACCGGATCTGCCTACGTTGGCGGCGATGCGTTCCCGATCCCGAAAGGCATCGGGCTGTACGACTTTGTGCTGGCCGATTTCGGGGCGGCAGCGCCGTTCCTGGTGGCCCTCGATGAGGCGGGCCGGCTGGTCGTGTACTCCGGCGGAAAGCAGGTCTGGACGGGCGAGGAATTCTACCCCGCGGCAGAAAAGGCCCAGTCCGTGCCGGGCCAAGGCCCGTCCGGCAAGAAGGAGAAGATCATCGTCGGGCGCAGACTAGCCTCGGTCGATCTGAACGGCGACGGCAGGGACGAGATCATCATTGCACGGAACAGGGAACGCTCTTATTTTAAGGGATATACAAAGGCGGACCTGACGGGCCTCGCATGGTCAGGCACGCGGTTCGAATCCGTCTGGGACGTTCAGGCCATTCCCGGAGCCGTTCTCGACCTGCAGCCCTTCCGGAGCGCTGCGGCAGCGTCAGGGATCAAGGTGCTCATGCTGGCGCCCGGCGGCATGTTCTCGAAGGATGCGGTGAGGGTCCTGACCTTTACAGGATATTGACAGTGCGCAGGCGGTGCAAGGCGTGATGGAAAACGGAAATCATTCTGAATCCACAACAATGGAAGAACTTGTCGCCAGGCTCGACAAGACCTCCCTCCCGCGGCATGTCGCCATCATCATGGACGGCAACGGGAGATGGGCCGTGCGCAGAGGACTGCCGCGGATCGCGGGCCATAAGAAGGGCGCCGATACGGTGCGAAGCGTGTCCGATGTCTGCCGCAGGATCGGCATACCTGCATTGACCCTTTATGCTTTTTCCGATGAGAACTGGGGGCGGCCGAAGCAGGAAGTGTCCTTTCTCATGGAGATGCTCGAAAGCTTTCTGAAAAAAGAGATCAGCACCATGAAGAAGAACGGCATCCGGCTGATGACCATCGGCCAGACCGTCAAACTGCCGCCGACAGTGCAGGAATGGCTCAGAAAGGCCAAGGAAGAGACAGCGAAAAACAAGGACCTGGTCCTGAACCTTGCGCTGTCCTACAGCAGCCGGCGGGAGATCGTTGACGCGGTCCAGCGGATGTTGACGGCGAACGGCAGCGCGCCGGCTGTTACCGAGGCATCCATTGCAGCCCACCTCGACACGGCCGGGCTCCCGGACCCCGATTTGATCATCCGCACGAGCGGAGAGCGTCGGATCAGCAATTTTCTGCTCTGGCAGGCCGCCTATGCGGAGCTCTATTTTACCGAGACCCTTTGGCCCGATTTCTCCGAAGAGGACCTCGTCCGCGCACTGCTCGATTTTCAGGGGAGGCAGAGACGGTTCGGCCTCGTCGAAGAACAACTGGTCAAGAAGCCCTGACACCGCGAGAGGCGGGGCCGTGTTGCCGAAGATCATCACATCACGTTCAGGCAGGGAGAAAGCATGCTGGCTAAACGGATTGTTTCAGGGCTCCTGTTCCTTCCGGTGTTCTACCTGATCGTCTGGAAGCTCGCCCCCCTTTATTTTGCGGTGCTCGTGGTCATTGCCGCCGCCATCGGCCAGCATGAGTTCTACCGTATGGCGCAGACCAAGGGTGCCAGGCCGCTCAGCGTCCTCGGCATGCTCCTGGGAAGCGCATTCATTATCGGCGGGTTCTATTATCAGGTTCCTTCGGACGGCGCCATACTGCTCTATGCGGCCGCCGGCATGCTGCTGATCACGATGACCCGTCTTTTTTCACCAGGGGCTGTTGACGGCGCAGCCGAGGACGTTGCAATGACGCTCCTGGGCCTTATCTATGTGGCCCTGCTGTTCGGGTTCCAGGTGGGCATACGGCTGGGCGGGGATGGAAAGCAGTGGATCGTGTTCATGTATTTCGTGATCTGGGCCACTGACATCGGGGCCTATGCCGTCGGCATGTCCTTCGGCAAAAGACGTCTGTACCCCAAGATCAGCCCGAAGAAGAGCGTGGAAGGGCTGATCGGCGGCCTCCTGTTCGCCGCTGCCATGGCGCTCCTCTGCCGCATCTGGTTCATGCCGCCCCTGGGCATTGGGGAGGCCGCGGGGATCGGCCTGCTGCTGGCCTCGGCCGGGACCATAGGCGATCTCGTGGAGTCCATGCTGAAGCGAAGCGTCGGGGTGAAAGATTCAGGGACCATCATTCCCGGGCACGGCGGGATGCTTGACCGCATGGACAGCATGCTTTTTGCCGCGCCGGTGCTCTACTATTATTTGCTGCTGAGGTAAGTGCGGAGCCGGTGCGGAATGATTGAAGAATGACGGGTAAAAACAGTTTGAAAACGATCTCCATACTCGGCTCCACCGGATCGATCGGGCAGTCCACGCTTTCCGTGGTCGAGCGTTTTCCCGATCGCTTCAAGGTGGCGGCCCTGGCCGCAGGGAACAATCTCGACATCCTTGAGCGGCAGATCCGCCGGTTCCGGCCTTCCCTGGCCGCCGTTTCCGGCGAGGGCCCGGCCCGGGAGCTGCAGAAGCGGTGCAGCGGCATCCCGGTCCGCATCCTGTCGGGTGTGGAAGGCATGGTCCAGGTGGCTGCCGCCCCCGGGGCAGACGTGACCGTGTCCGCCATCGTCGGCACTGCCGGCCTCGTGCCCACCCTGGCCGCGATCAGCGCGGGCAAGGTCATCGCGCTGGCGAACAAAGAAGTGCTCGTCACGGCAGGCGAGTTCGTCATGGCCGAGTGCAGGCGCCGCGGCGTGACCATGCTGCCCGTGGACAGCGAGCACAGCGCTATTTTCCAGTGCCTCCATGCCGGCGAGGACCGCGAAGTGCGCGAGCTGGTGATCACCGCGTCGGGCGGACCCTTCCGGTGCCTGCCGCAGAAGGACCTCGATTGCGTGACCACGGCGCAGGCCCTGAAGCATCCCAACTGGAGCATGGGCCGGAAGATCACCATCGATTCGGCAACGCTCATGAACAAGGGCCTCGAGGTGATCGAGGCGCGCTGGCTCTTCGGGATCAGCGAAGACCGCATCAAGGTGCTCGTTCATCCCCAGAGCATTGTCCACTCCATGGTCGCTTATCATGACGGGTCCGTGGTGGCCCAGCTCGGCGTGCCGGACATGAAGGGGCCCATTGCCTACGCACTGTCCTATCCTGAGCGGCTCGAAGGCGTGGCCCCCCTGCCTGATCTCGCCGCCCTGGGATCGCTCACTTTCGAAGAGCCCGATACGTCGCGCTTTCCCTGCCTTGCCTATGCCTACGAAGCCCTGAAGGCAGGCGGCAGCATGCCCGCAGTGCTGTCGGCAGCGAACGAGATCGCGGTCAAGCATTTTCTGGACGAGAAGATCGGGTTCATGGACATCAGCCGCGTGATCAGGGCGACAATGGACGCGCACCAGCCTGCTCCGATCAGGTCCGTGGAAGACGCCCTGCAGGCCGACAGGTGGGCGCGCCAGGAAGCGGAAAAGACCGTTGCTGCAGGCGTAAGATGAGAGGGCAAAAATAAGAAGGTGCCGAAGTGCCTGGTGTCCTGTATCGGCATTTGTAACCACCGATGAACACGTGAAGAAGCATAGAGCATAGAGCAAGGCGCATAGCGTCTATGCTCCTCTGCTCCATGCGCCATGCCCTCTGCGGGTCCGCATTATATCCGTGTTCATCC
>JBBIHD010000090.1:0-8209 GCA_037447195.1 Nitrospirota bacterium
GGGATTGCTGTCACGACCGTTCCTTGAACTGCCAACGCCTTTTTTATGAGCCATTGCTTAATCCTCCGGAATAACAAAATCAAAATCCCAATATCCAAATCCCATCCAAAGCTCATTGCTCACGTTTCAAGCATTCGTATTTGGAATATCCTGCTTCCTTGGAGCTTCGGATTTGTGATTTGATGCTTGTTGTTTTACGCCTTGATTTCCTTGATCTTGAGCGCCGTGTAGTTCTGCCGGTGCCCGATGGTCTTGCGGAAGTTCTTGCGCCGCCGGTGCTTGAAGATAAGAAGCTTCTCGCCCCTGCCCTGCTCGATGACCTCGGCAGTGACCTTCGCCGATGCCAGCATGGGCTTGCCCACGCTCACCTTGTCGCCGTCGGCGACCATGAACACGTCCTTGAGCTCGACGGTGTCTCCCGGTTTTGCTTCAAGCGTCTCAACTCTTACCATGTCTCCGGGCGACACCTTGTACTGCTTGCCCCCCGTCTTGATGACTGCGTACATTTCTCTGCCTCCTGATAAGTATGAAGCCCTGTGACAAGGCGCGTACAATACCATGTAAGTTGCGGAGTTGTCAAGGGAAAAAACGCAGGACAGGATCGGAGATCAGCCTTATCGCACTGCTGCGCGCGCAGGCGGGCGCTACCCCGGACAGCGGGGCCTGTCGCCGCCGCCGGAACGGGCCTGGCCCTCTTCGCCGGATAAACCGCGAAAAAACGGGCACATTGTATGCCGCCGGCTGGTGCAATATTGAACCTCCCTGCAGAAAGCTGCAGGGAATCTCGATTCTTAAGGAAAGAACATGATCGTATTCGCTCGCTAACCCCGCAGCAAGCTGCGGGGAATGCGCTCACTCCAGAATTCATCCAATTCAAAGCGGCTCGGCACATACCCGATCCGTATGGCAGAGCAGGACAGCATATACCGCCCTGTCAGGAACCGGCATTTCATGATGCCCCCTTTCCCGCACCGCTACAGCATTCCGGCCAGTTCGATGTTCCGTTCCCGCGATATCGCCCGGAGCTTGTTGAGCGCCTGCAGCTCTTTCTGGCGCACCCGCTCCCGAGTCACTCCGAACTCCCTGCCGATGCTCTCCAGGGTCCGGTCATCGCCGTCATTCAGTCCGTACCGCAGTTCAATGACCCTCCGTTCGCTCACCGTGAGATGGGAAAGCCCTTCCCGGATATCTGCCGTCCTGCGGGCGGCAGCCGCGGCAGCGTCGGGCGATGCAATGCTCCCGTCCTGCAGCATGTCCTTCAGCGTGTCTTCCTCCTCTTCGCCGATAAGCACATCAAGAGACGTAGTCTCCCGGACTATCTGCGACACCCTTCGCGCACTGGCAACGGACACCTGCATCACTTTCGCGATCTCCTCGATGCGCGGCTCCCGGCCGTCCTGCTGCGTGAGCCGCCGTACAGCGCGGCTGTAGGCATTGACCGTTGTTGCCACATGCACGGGCAAACGGATGGTCCGCGCCTGGTTCACGATCGCCCGTTCAATGGCCTGGCGTATCCACCAGGTGGCATAAGTGCTGAACTTGAAGCCTCTCTCACACTGGAATTTCTCGACCGCCCGAATGAGGCCGATGTTCCCCTCCTCGATGAGGTCCGAGAACTCAAGCCCTGAGTAGAGGTATCTTCTCGCGATGGACACAACGAGCCGCAGATTGGCCTCGATCATCCGCTGCCGCGCTTCAGCATCGCCCCCGGCGACCCGGTGCGCAAGCGCCTGCTCCTCGTCCCTCGTGAGCAGGTTCGTCCTGCGTATATCTTTGAGATAATGCGATACGGGATCGTGCTCTGCCGGCCGGCCCCGGCCCGATGACCGGTCCTTCCCCTGCCGCTCATCGTCCGCCTGGTCGGCGCGCACCATTGCTTCCTGGCTAACATCCTCGGAACCCGCCATCACCCTCCCTGAGCCATCGCGCGACATCACCGCTCGTCCGTTCATCGTGCGCACCTCTCCATTCAGAAATAGCATATCGCAGCCTGCCGCTCATCCGCCTGCCCGGCACGGACCGGGTTGAAGCATACCCTACGAAGTCCCCGGAAACGAGGTCTGTGCACGCAATTCACTTCTGTTGTTCATTGGACGTTCAAAATCGATATTTGTTTCACGGAAAAAGAAGATTCTCAGAGGCTGGTACCCGGAGGAAGAGAAAGACTTTGCACCTGCGCAGTCTTTTGTGGTACTTTAGTAACGAAATGACCGACCATTATGAACTCACCATAACGGTTCCTGATATTCTCAGGGACAAACTCATTCAGAAGCTGTCAGAAGCCGGAACGCTCGGCCTCGTCGAGCAGGAGAAGGACCTTATCGCGTACTTCCCGGGCTCCTGTGATCTGTCCAAGCTCCTGCTTGAACTGGACCTGGCCAAGGCGCTGCTCGAAAAGACCGGGGAAGGACAGGGTCTTGCCTACCGCTGCTCGCTGCTCCCAGACACGGACTGGAACGAAGCCTGGAAAAAAGATTTCACTGCCCTCGATATCGGGGAACGGTTCACAATCCTTCCACCCTGGGAAGGACAGCGCACTGGAAGGACGAACATCATTATCGACCCGGGCATGGCCTTCGGCACGGGCCACCACGAAACAACGCGCTCATGCCTGCGCTTGATGGAAAAGCTCGCAGCAGGGCTGCCAAAGGACCGGTTCCTTGACGTGGGCACCGGCACCGGCCTCCTTGCCATGGCAGCGGCCCATCTCGGGTTCCGGGAGATCATCGCCGTTGATACGGACCAGCTGGCCGTCGATGCATCGCGCAGGAACGCCGAACTGAACGCTCTCAGCAACATCACCTTTCGCAAAGGCACCATTGAAGATGTTGCAGGCTCCTTTCCGCTCATCACGGCCAATCTTTATTCCGGCATTCTCATCCATATCGCGCAGGACATCGCGTCACATGCAGCGCCTGGCGGATGCGTGATCCTCTCGGGAATGATCAGGGGGCAGGAAGATGAAGTGACGGCAGCGTTTCAGCGGGCGGGGCTGAACGTCATGGATGTTCTCCATGACGGTAAATGGGTGACCCTGGCAGTTTCCTGATGAAGGAGCCCTGCGTGGCAGGCGTGAGCCCCTGAAGGGCCCGCCTGCATCGCGCTGCGGGACATTTCATGCTATCGAAAAGGCCTTGCCCTCAGCTCACGCTTTCATCTTCTTCTCCAGCCTTCTGATCCTGAACTGCATCAGCAGGTCTATGAATGCCGCGTTGCTCCGCGGGTCTTCCACCGCGCCGAAAAGGTGCGAGGAACACGAGCAGTCCGATGAACCGGAACCCGGAATAGACCAGTCCGTGATGCTGCCCAGGGCTGATGCAAGGTCGCACCCCAGATCATCAGAGGTCCGGATGGGGAACGCCGCCTGCCAGTCTGCGTGCTGGCGGAGATGGGCCATATGCCCCTGCGCCTTCTTTGTGATCCGACGATGGCCTTCAATGCGCTTCGTGAGATCAGCCGTGGCTGAACCGGCATACAGATAATACCCTTTCCGGAACCGGACCTTTCCGAGATCGCCCACATCCAGTACGCGGTCCCGCGAGAGCCGCAGCACCACGATGCAGCTTCCACGGTCATGGGACTCGCGGTCAACAAGGTCCCAGGGGATCGCAAGCTCGCGCACGGCGCTGCCGAGGCTCAGGTCACGTCCCCAGGTGACCCCTGCCGCCCTGATCATGACATCATGCCGCACATCGAAGAGGGCGCGCGAAAAGGCAAGGTCCGTGTGGTGCTCGGGCATGAAGTATTCAACCGCCGGCGAATGCACGATGAACAGCACTGCCGTGTCGATGCCTTTGCGGGAGAGCGCAGCCAGTTCCAGCAGGTGACGCCGCCCCCGCTCCGTGATCGCATCAGGGAACATGGCTATCGTGCCGCTGAAGAGCGTGCAGGACTTCACCTCCAGGACCAGGTCCCTTCCCTCCCTGTTCAGCAGGAAATCGAACCTGCTGCGGCCGATCCTGTGCTCCGGCTTCACGATCCGGGCCCCTTCAAGACCCGCTATCCTGTCATGCTCGATAAGGTGCTTCGCCACGCTGTTCGTCATATGCGTATGGAGCATGACCGGCGATCCGTCCTTTTCCACTGCCACGACCGTATATCCCAGCTTTCTGCCTGACGCAGGATCGTGCTTCACCAGCAGCAGCCTGCTTTCAGGCAGAAAAAGCTCTGCCAGCCTTCCCGGGTTCGGCAGATAGGCCCGAACGTCCTTGCCTTCCACCGTGCATTCAACCACGAACCTGTTCGGCCTGGACCGGAAAATGCCCGCTTTCAGATCTTCGAATAATCTCATTCGTTCACCATTCACTCCTTTGCTCATGGAGCCATAGTACCGGAAAGACTTCTCTTTGTCACCTTCTGCAACAGCTCACCTCCCGCCGGTTGATAAGCATTCCGAGTTGTGATAGTATGAATCAAAGATCAATTCGATTCGCATTTAACCTCTTCACACTGCCAGAAAACAGGTCATTATTCCTCCGGAGGGAACATCCTATGAACTGGGCCCATCTGCATCTCATGGTCAATCACCTGCCTGTCATCGGCATCCTTTTCGGCCTTTTGCTGGCTCTCTATGCTTTTGTCCGCAGGAACGACGAAGTGAACCGCATTGCCCTGATCTTCCTCGTTCTCGTGGCCCTGTCGGCCCTGCCTGCCTACTTTACGGGAGACTTCGCCGAGGACATGATCAAAAAATTCCCCGGGGTGAACAAGAACCATATAGAACAGCACGAAGAAATGGCTTCCGTGGCGCTCACCACCATGCTCCTGATGGGCGGAGTGGTTGCCGCCGGGCTCTTTGCTTTTCGGGGCGCGAAGGCCATCCCGCGATGGTTCATACTCGTCGCCCTGATCCTGTCCCTGTCCGCGGCCGCCCTGGCCGGGCTCGCAGCCAATCTCGGCGGCCAGATACGCCACCAGGAAGCGCGGCCTGATTTCAAGGTCCCAGCTTCGAACGGCGAGCTGCAGAACAAGTGAGGCTATGACTCTGAAAAATATCAATACGAAAGGGTTTGCACGCCCGGCTGCGATGCTTGCAGGCATTACGGTTTTCCTGCTCGTGAACGCAGGCTCTCTCTGGGCCCAGAAAGGCGGCCAGCCGCAGGGCCCGCCGCCGGCCAGGATAGCTGTGGCCGAATCCCTGGAGGGAACGATCACACCGAGCACCGAGTTCGTGGGAACGGTCTACTACCGCGAGGTCTCGGACACGGCAACAGAGGTGGAAGGCACCGTCGAGTCGGTCTTTTTTGACGAAGGCAGGCGCGTCAAGCAGAACGACGCGCTGGTCAAGCTCAGCTCGGATATCCTCGAGAAGCGGCTTGCCTCGGCCCTTGCCACGAGGGACCAGACCCAGGCGGAGCTCGAAAAGGCCCGGATAGATTTCAAACGCATCGAGACCTTGTATAAAGAGGAATCCGTCGCGGAGCAGCTCTACGATGACTACCGCTTCCGCGTCACAAGCCTCGAAAAGAAGGCCCTCTCCCTTGACGCCGAAGCTGAGCGGCTCGAAGTGGAACTAAAAAAAATGACCATCCATGCCGCCTTTGACGGGCTGGTGATCAAGCGCCACGCGGAGCGCGGAGAATGGCTGGCCAAGGGCGCTGCGGTAGCCACCATCGCGCGGGACGACGAGATCGAGGTGGTCGTGGAAGTGCCTGAGGAAACAGTGGCCCATGTCAGGACCGGCATGCAGGCCAGGATCATTGCGGGCGGCAGATCGCTTACCGGTACGGTATCAGCCGTCATTGCCCGGGGAGACGTGGCCACACGCACCTTTCCGGTGAAAGTGCGGGCGCGGAACAGCCAGCGGCTCATTGAAGGCATGGAAGCGCGCGTTACCCTGCCCGGCGGCAGACAGCAGAAAGCGGTGCTCGTGCCCCGCGACGCCGTCATCACGGTCTTCGGCAAAGTCGTGGTCTTTACCGTGAAGGATTCGAAGGCGGCGATGGTCCCTGTCCAGGTCCTTGGCTACGAGGGCCTGACCGCGGGCGTCCGCGGCGAAGGGCTCTCGGCAGGCATGCAGGTGGTCGTGAAGGGCAATGAGCGCCTGCGCGACGGCCAGGAGGTGGCCGTGGGCCAGGGCAATGATAACGAGGAACCAGGCGGAACAGGAAAAAAGTAGCTCTCGCCTGTAAAACTGCTCTCAGGCACGTCCGCCTCACCCCGCCCCGGCCCCGATTGGGTACGGATGCAGAAGCGTGACCGTGAATGTTGAGTCGGTCATAATAAGAACGTTCTCTCACAAAGCCACGAAGCCACAAAGAAAAAATCGATCATTGAGGAAAATTGCTTTCTACGTGTTCTGGGTGCCTTGGTGTGAAACAAGCTTTTCTTAGGCAGCATTATGGTAACCACGGACCATGAACCTCTCGTATTCTCCGTGCCTCCGTGGTGATCGTTTTCCAATATTCCAATGTCCATGGACATCGTCAAGTCTTCCATAGAAAAGCCCGTGAGCGTCATCGTGGCAGTGATCCTGGTGCTGATCTTCGGGTTCATCGGGCTCTACCGCATGCCCTATCAGCTCAGCCCCACGGTGATCGAGCCCGAGATCTCGGTCAGCACGACCTGGACGGGCGCCACGCCCTATGAGGTCGAGCGTGACGTGATCGAGGAGCAGGAAAAGGCGCTCAAAGGCATTCCCGGCCTCGTCTCCATGGAGAGTTCCTCCTACAACGGCCGCGGCACCATCACGCTCAGCTTCAAGATCGGCACGAACGTGGACGACGCGCTGCTGCGCGTCTCGAACAAGCTGAACGAGGTCCCTTCCTATCCCGAGAACGTGGAGAAACCCGTGCTGACCGCCACAGGCGCGGCGACCTCTCCGGTCATCTGGATGGTCCTGAAAACGAGGGACGGCAACCCCAATCCGGCACGCACCTATATGACCTTCCTGGAGAACGAGGTCCGCCAGTATCTGGAACGGGTCGAGGGCGTGGCCGACCTCTTCATCCGCGGCGGCACGGAAAAAGAGATGCACGTGGTGGTCCGGCCTGCGAAGCTGGCTGCCCACGGACTGACGATCACCGATGTTATCAATGCGCTGCGCGCCGAGAACGTGAATATCTCCGCCGGCACCATGGGCGTGGGCCGGCGCGATTACCGCATCAGGGCCGTTGGCGAGTTCAGATCGCCCCGGGAGATCGCGGACGTGGTGCTTCTCTCGACAGGCCAGCGCCGGGTCAGCATCGGCGATGTGGCATCGGTCGACTTCGGGTACCAGACGCCTGTGGTGGCCATGATCCACAATGCCAAGGGCGGCATCGCCATGGGTGTGCTGCCTGAGCCGGAAACGAACATCCTGGACCTCACGGACCGCGCTGAAAAGGTCGTGAACTGGCTGAACGCCGAGAAACTGGCGCCCCTGGACATCTATCTTGACTGGGTCTATGACCAGCGGCCCTACATCACCAGCGCCATCGATCTCGTCAAAACGAACATCCTGATCGGCGGCATCCTTGCCGTACTGGTGCTGCTCGTCTTTCTGCGGGGCATTACCTCCACGATCGTTGTGGCAACGGCAATCCCCATCAGCATCATCGGCACCTTTGTGTTCATGGACCTCTTCGGCAGGAACCTGAACGTGGTGAGCCTGGCGGGCATCGCCTTTGCCGTGGGCATGCTGGTGGACAATGCCATCGTGGTGCTCGAGAACATCGACCGCCACCGCAGCATGGGCAAAGAGCCCTTCCAGGCCGCCTATGACGGCGTCCGCGAGGTCTGGGGCGCCATCCTTGCCTCCACGGTCACGACCATCGCCGTGTTCCTGCCCGTGGTCTTCGTGCAGGAGGAGGCGGGCCAGCTCTTCCGCGACATCGCCATCGCCGTCACCTGCGCCGTGAGCCTCAGCCTCTTCGTGTCCGTGTCCGTGATCCCCATGCTCTCGAAGCAGCTCTTCACGATCCTTGGTCGGAGGAAATTCCGCGCCGAAAAGCTGACAGACCTCGGCACACGGCTCGCCGGCCGCATCATGTCCCTCGTGGAACTGGCGATCAGGGACAAGAGGACGCGGCTGATCACTATCGGCGGACTGACGGCTTTTTCGGTCCTCCTGGTCCTGGTCCTGCCCCCGAAGGCCGAGTACCTGCCCCAGGGAAACCGGAACCTGGTGATCAACCTGCTCATCCCCCCGCCGGGCCTTTCCTACGAAGAGCGTCAGGAGATCGGCAAAAACCTTTTCGAGACCCTGGGTCCACACTATGAGCGCAAGGAC
>JBBIHD010000091.1:0-8148 GCA_037447195.1 Nitrospirota bacterium
ACGAGGAACAGCCGGTCATGCCGGTCCAGGTTTGCGATATGCTCCTCGAACTTGAAATGGTCGATGATGTCCCGGGCCTTGGAAGAAAATCCCTTGATATAGTTGGTGAGGTTGGCGGCGATGTTGTTCGGATCGCCCTTCAATTTCTCGAAGGTGAACCGGCTGGTGTTGTGGAACTGCTGGCCCGCGACCTTGTTCAGGATCGATTCATAATTCTTGATCTTGCCGCCCTTGAGGGCCTTGTGACGATCCAGGACCTTGTCCTTGGTCGGCTCCAGAACGCAATCCAGCCGCCGGAGCACGCACAAGGGCAGCATCACGTCCCGGTACTGGTTCGGCTTGTAGGGCCCCCGGATCAGGTCCGCCACGGACCAGATGAAGCTGACTTTTTCGGAGAAATTGGTCATATACTCCTTAAAATCGAAAAGCGATCACGATCTCGGGATAGGTGTCCGAACAGGGCCGGTAGAGGCTCTGCTCGCAGTTCAGGGTCCGGATATGCACCAGCCCTGCGCCAAAGTAGGTGCGCTGCCCCGTGAGCCAGAACAGGCCTGCCCGTCCTCCCAGGGCATCGCGGTCCGGCAGGTCTGAGATGAAGGTGCGCTGGTAAAAAACGCCGATATAGGGTTTGGCCTCAGTGCGCGCGGGCAGCACGTACCGTACTGAGGGGCTGACGCGGGTGATATCGTAGGTGCCGCCGCTCCAGGATTCGGCGTCAACACCGAGCTCCAGGTTGTCGGCAACATAGTAGCCGAAGCCGGCGCCGATGATGAAATAGCTCTCGTCAAAGGCTGTGCCGCTCCCGACCAGGACAGTAAGCCTTCTCGTCCCTTTATCGAAGGCATCGCTTGCAAAGGCGTGGGCTGGCACGGCTGCAAACACTGCAAGAAGAATGATCGCGGCAAGTCCCTTTCGCTGAAATTTCATATAATCACCTCAAGGAAAATACGCATCTTCATCTGCGCCCAACGGCTTTCAGGATAATGATGCGACGGCACGCAGATCCGCGTCACGCCTGACCCTGTCCTTCCGCGGCAGAGGCTGCGTAGCGCACGACCCGGTTCCTGCCCGCCTGCTTGGCAGCGTACATGGCCTGGTCCGCTGCTGCGATGATGTCGTCCTCTGACTTGGCGTCAGCAGGAAATATGGCAACGCCGATGCTGACTGTCAGGTTCAGCACTTTCCCCGAAGGGATCATGATGGGACTGTCTTCGACCTGGTCCCGGAGCCGTTCGGCAACGCGCAGGGCGCCCTCGGAGGGCGTTTCCGGCAGTATGATCGCGAATTCCTCGCCGCCGTACCGGGCAAGGATGTCAGCAGACCGCAGCGCCCGGCCGGCTATCACGGCCACGGCGCGAAGCGCCTCGTCGCCGGCCTGGTGTCCGTAGGTGTCGTTCACGTTCTTGAAGTGGTCGATGTCGACCATCAACAGGGAAAAAGTATGTCCGTAGCGGAAGGACCGCTCGGCTTCGATCTTGAGCTTGCGGTGGAATTCATGGCGGTTGAAAACGCCCGTGAGGCTGTCGTACTCCAGACGCTCGGCCATGACGTTCATGGTCTTGGCGAGCTGCCCCAGCTCGTCCTTCCGGTCCAAGACAACGCGGAAGGAATGGTCTCCCTGACTGAAGCGGAAGATGCCGTCCTCCAGGGCCTTGAGCGGAACAGTGATGGAGCGGGACAGCAGCCAGCCAGCGGCGAGGGCCGTGGCAATCCCGAGGAGGAACACGATCGCGACGAGAACCGTGATCCGCCGCTCGACCACCTGGGCGTGGGCCAGGTGCTTGCTGATGTCCTCGTGGATCAGCTCATGCGCCTGGTCCAGTATTTCTGTTGCCCGGTCGATGTGCGCGTCAAAGATCTCCATGCGCTGTTCGAGTGCGCGGTTGCTCATGGGATTCGGCGTGGCCAGGATCCTTCTTCCCTCGAAGCGCGCTTTTTCCCACTCTTCCCAGGAGGCACTGATCAGCTCCCGTTCTTCAGCGAGATCGGGCGAGGAGAGGAAGTTCTGATAGGTCCCGTCGATCTCCTTCCCCAGGAGGGCGAAGTTGGTCCGCTCATCTGCGCTGCCGTGGATGATGTAGTCGTTCGGCGGCATGGCTGCTTTCAAAAGCAGCTTCTCAAGGTCCGAGACGGGCTCCAGCTCACGGATCTCCGTCTGCACGACGACCGTAAGGGCCTTCACGACGCTGCGGATGGACACGCTGCTCACGAGGCCCAGGATGATGAGCGGCAGGAGCATGACAGCCATGCCGAGCATTAGCCGGCCGTGAAGCGACAGTTTCGCTTTCCTCAGCAGTGCCTTCATGTTCCCTCCTTCAGCGTTCCGCCGTATTGTCAATAATTTACCGCCGAGATCGTTCAGAGCGCAGAGAAAACCTTATTTTACAAGACGGCTTAAATCCCCCCTCGCCCCCCTTTGGCAAAGGGGGGTTGGGGGGATTTGTTCCTGGTTTCTCATGACGTTCTGGAGATTACGTATCATGCATGCCTCTCTCGTTTTCATAGAACTTTTGACACTACCCGTTCCGCTTCCTGCGCCGACACGGGCGAGACCTTCCAGATATTGTCGGCGTATTCCTTCACGGTCCGGTCGCTCGAAAAGCGGCCCATGCCCGCCACGTTCAGGATGGCGCGCCGCGCCCACTCGTCCTTGCCGCGATACAGGGCGTCCACCTGCTCCTGGCAGGCGATGTAGGCGGCATAGTCGGCCAGCAGCAGATAATGGTCGCCGTTGTGCAGCAATGCGTCGAAGATTGGCTGAAAGTGGCGCGGCATGTCAGGCAGGAAGAACCCCGAAGCGATCATGTCCAGGGCCCTGCGCAGTTCTTCGTTTTGGTGATAGATGTCCCAGGGGTTGTAGCCTTTTTGGCGCAGGGCCTTGACCTCCTCCGTGGTGAGGCCGAAGATGAAGATGTTCTCGCCGCCCACCTCCTCCCGCATCTCCACATTCGCGCCGTCCAGGGTCCCGATGGTGAGCGCGCCGTTCAGCGCGAACTTCATGTTCCCCGTGCCCGAGGCCTCGGTGCCTGCCGTGGATATCTGCTCCGACAGATCGCAGGCCGGGATGATAAGCTCGGCGTTCGACACGTTGTAGTTCGGCAGGAACACCACCTTCAGCATGTCGCCCACGGCGGGATCGTTGTTCACCACGTCGGCGACGCTGTTGATCAGCTTGATGATCAGCTTGGCCATGGCGTAGCCCGGCGCGGCCTTGCCGCCGAAGATCACCGTTCGCGGCGCCAGGCCGTCTGTCCGCCCTTCACGGATGCGGTTGTAGCGCGTAACGATATGCAGCACGTTCAGGAGCTGGCGCTTGTACTCGTGAAAGCGCTTGCTCTGCACGTCAAAGAGCGACGACGGATCAAGGGATATCCCCAGGCGTTCTTTAACGGCGCGGCTGAGCCGCTCCTTGTTCGCCTGCTTGGCCGCAAGGAATTCCTTCCGGAACTGCGCGTCCCCGGCCAGGGGCCTGAGCTTTGCGAGCTCCGCAAGGTCCGCCTTCCACCCACCGCCGACGCGCGATGTGATGAGCGCCGAGAGCGAAGGGTTCGCCTGGTTCAGCCAGCGCCGCGGCGTGATGCCGTTCGTGATGTTGATGATGCGGCCGGGGAAGAACCGTTCGAAGTCGGCAAAGATGGTCTGTTTCATCAGGTCCGTGTGGATCCGGGAAACGCCGTTCACATGGTGGCTGCCGATGATCGCAAGGTGCGACATGCGAAGCCGCCGGCCGCCGGCCTCGTCCACGATGGACATGCGCCGGACCAGGTCCGTATCGCCGGGACAGCGGTGCAGCACTTCCTGGATGAAGCGGTGGTTGATCTCGTAGATGATCTGCAGATGGCGCGGCAGGACGGCCTCGAAGAGGCTTACCGGCCAGGTCTCGAGGGCCTCGGGCATCAGCGTGTGGTTGGTGTAGGAGAAGGTGCGGCGCGTGATGTCCCAGGCCCGGTCCCACTCGAGGTGATGGACGTCGAGCAGGACGCGCATCAGCTCCGGAATGGCGATGGCCGGGTGGGTGTCGTTCAGCTGGATCGCCACCTTGTCGGGCAGCAGGTCCAGCGAAGTATGGAACTTGGTGAACCGGCGCAGGATGTCCTGCAGCGTGGCGCTCACGAAGAAGTACTGCTGCTTCAGCCGCAGCTCCCGGCCCATGGCCGTCGTGTCGTCGGGATAGAGCACCTTGGACAGGTTCTCGGATTCGTTCTTGTCCGCCACGGCCTTGATGTAGTTGCCTTCGTTGAAGTAGCGAAGGTCGAAGTCGCGCGATGCCTTGGCTGACCAGAGCCGCATATTGTTCACCGAAGGCGTGCTGTACCCCGGCACCGGCGTGTCAAAGGCCATGGCCATGACCTCGTCGCTGTCCACCCAGTGGGACCGGAGCCGGCCCTGCTCGTCGCGGAACTGCATGACCCTGCCGCCGAACTTGACGGGATAGAGCACTTCGGGCCGGGCGAACTCCCAGGGATTGCCGTAGCGCAGCCAGTTGTCGGGATGCTCCACCTGGTAGCCGCGCTCGATGCGCTGGAAGAACATGCCGTATTCATAACGGATGCCGTAGCCATAGGCCGGCAGGCCCAGGGTGGCCATGGAGTCCAGAAAGCAGGCGGCAAGCCGCCCCAGCCCGCCGTTGCCCAGGGCCGCGTCCTCTTCCTGGTCGATGATGCGGTCGATGATCCGGCCGCTGCCGCCGCTGTGCAGGGCCTCGCCGTCCTCCTGCTCGCTGATCAGCTCGATCTTCCGCTCCAGGCCGGACAGGGCCTTCTCGCACTCTTCGTAGATGCCCATGTTCAGCAGGCTGTTGCTCATGAGCCGGCCCGTGAGGAACTCCAGGGAAAGGTAGTAGACGCGCTTTGCGTCGGAGCGGTAGTAGCTGCGCATGGTCTCCATCCAGCGCTCGATCAGCCGCTCGCGCACGGCATAGGCCGTGGTGTGGAACCAGTCGCGCATCGTGGCGGTGATGGGGTCCTTGCCGAGGGAGAAGATGAGGCGGTTCGCGAGGGAGCGCTTGAGGGACGCGGCGTCCAGGCCCAGGTCGTCGTGTTCGAATACGCAGTCCTTGATCGTGCTCATGCTGTCCTCCTGTTCATGCAACACCGATAACAGAACCAAAAGCGTCTCTCGCAAAAAGCACCTGGCCGCAGGCCTCAGCTAGCAGCTCTTAGTTTTAAATCCCTGCCTACTGTCAACTGACGCCTGACCGCTGCCTGCTGCTCAAGCGTGCGTTACACCTCCATGATCACCGGCAGGATCATGGGCCGGCGCTCCATGCGCTTGTTGATGAACTTCTTGAGGGCGCTGCGCACCCGGGCCGAGACAAGGGACCAGTCGCCCTTTGCCTCAGGGATCATGACCAGGATGGTGTCCATGACCAGGTCCTTCACCTCGGCCAGCAGCTCCTGTGACGCGTCCTCGAACACGAAGCCCCGCGACACGATGTCGGGCCCGGACACGACCTTGCCCGTCAGCTTCTCGATGGCCAGGATCACGACCACCACGCCGTCGTGGGCAAGGCGCATGCGGTCGCGCAGCACAACGGTCTCGACGCCGCCGGGCAGCTTGCCGTCGATCAGCACCCGGCCTGCCTGCACGAAGCCGGCGCGGCGGGCCGCATCCGCCGTGAACTCCATCACCTCGCCGTCCTCGAGGATGAAGATGTTCTCGTCGGGGATGTTCACCTTCTTCGCGAGCTGGGAATGATAGACCAGGTGCCGGTGCTCGCCGTGGACGGGAATGAAGTACTTCGGCCGGATCAGGTTCAGCATGAGCTTCAGCTCTTCCTTTGACGCATGGCCGGAAACATGGATCTCCGACACCTTCTCGTAGAACACTTCCGCGCCCCGCTTGAAGAGGTGGTTGATGATCCGCGTGATGGCCCGTTCGTTGCCGGGGATCATCTTGGACGACAGCACGATGGTGTCGCCGGGCCGGATCTGGAAGTGCTTGTGCTCGTTGGCGGCCATGCGCGAAAGTGCGCTCATGGGCTCGCCCTGGCTGCCCGTGGTGATCAGCACCACCTTGTCGTCAGGCAGGTTCTTGAGCGCGTCGATCTTGAGCCACGTGTCGGGCGGCATCTTGAGATAGCCCAGGTCCAGGGCGATCTGGGCGTTCGTGATCATGCTCTTGCCGTTCAGGATCACCTTGCGGCCGAACATGACCGCCACGTCCACGATCTGCTGCACCCGGTGGATGTTCGAGGCAAAGGTGGCGACAACGACCCTGCCCCGGGCGCGGTGAAAGACCTCCTCGAGCCCGCGCCGCACCTCCTTTTCCGAAAAGGTGTAGCCGCCCTGGGAAGCGTTCGTGCTGTCCGACAGCAGCACCAGCGTGCCCTTGTCGCCGTAGTCGGTAAAGCGGTGCAGGTCCATCACTTCGCCGTCCACCGGCGTGGGGTCGATCTTGAAGTCGCCCGTGTGGACCACCCTGCCCACGGGCGTGGTGATGCCGAAACCCACGCCGTCCACGATGCTGTGGGTCACGCGGATGAACTCCACCCGGAAGCACCCCAGCTCCACCACGTCGCGGGGCTGTACCGCGACAAGCTCCACGACGGAGTCGAGGTCGTGCTCCTTCAGCTTGTCCTTCACGAACCCGAGGGTGAGCCGCGTGCCGTAGACGGGCACGTTCAGCTCCTTCAGCAGGAAGGGCAGGGCGCCGATGTGGTCCTCATGGGCGTGGGTAAGCACGATGCCGCGCACCTTCGCGCGATTTTCGAGGAGGTAGGTGAAGTCGGGGATGACGATGTCAACGCCGAGCATCTCGGCGTCGGGAAACATGAGGCCCGCGTCGATGACCATGATGTCGTCGCCGTATTCGAGGACCGTTGAGTTGAGGCCGATCTCGCCGATGCCGCCGAGGGGGATGATCGAAAGGGCTGCGCTGTTCGGTGCTGTTCGCAGGAGTGTGCCTGCTGGCTGCGGGATCTCTTCTGATGGCATGCATATACTCCGGTGATTTTTCCTGTTAGGATACCGTTTTTCCCTCTTTTCTTCAAGGGACTTTTTCCGCCGCCCATGCCGCTTTTTTCAGCATCTGCTCCTTCTTTCTACAGGCCGTGCCCGCTTTTTCTTTCGTCTTCTGCTTGAAACATTCTTGTTTTCAAGGTGTTCCCCTCTGGTATGCTGCTTGCTATAAACCGTGCAGGAATGCAACACACAATCTTAAGGAGGACTCGCCCCATGAAAACGCTCAGAATCGCAGCAGCAGTACTCGCAGTGCTCATGTTCGCCGGCGCCGCCTATGCCACGCCGTCGACGCAAATCTGGATCCCCTCCACGGACATCCAGGCATTCAAGAAGGTGCATTTCGGCTTCGACACCTATATCAAAACCGAGAATAACCCCTCCCTGGGCGCCCATGAATCGACGGTGAACAATCTCGGTCTTACCGTGGGCGTTCTGCCCTACGAGAAGGTCCAGCTCGAGGTCGGCATCGACTACCGCGACCTTGGCGCCGCCCACGACTATCCCATGTATTACAACGCCAAGCTCGGCACGCCCGAAGACTCGCTCTTCAAGGGTTCGCCCGCCCTGGCCATTGGCGGATATGAATTCGGCGCCAAGAGCGATGTAACTGACTACAACATCGTCTATGCCCTCGCGGCAAAGACCTTCGGCAAGCTCGGCAGGATATCGGTGGGCTACTTCCAGGGCAACGACAAGCTGCTGGTTGACGCGAACGGAACGGCTGATGAGAAAGGCGTCCTCGTCTCCTATGACCGGACCCTCTCGGAGATCTCGGACAAGCTCTGGTTCGCCATTGATTACATGGGCACCGACAGCGCCTACGGCGCGTTGAGCTTCGGCTTCGCCTGGAAGGCCGCGGACAACGTGGGCCTGATCCTGGGCTACGACATCTTCAATGATGACGACACCTACAAGCCGACAGCGACCGTGCAGGTTGACATCGACTTTTAGCCCTCCTGCGTCCGGCGCAAAACAGAAGCGGCCCCTTTACGGGGCCGCTTTTGTTCCTGCTTGTGACAGACATATCATCATGAACCATGCATCAGGTAACATGTATCAGCCGCGCTCCAATAATCCCTGTGCATCCGTGTTTATCCGTGGTTAAGAACAGGCCTCTTTTTGCGTCTCCGCGAGAACCAACAGCCGAGGTTCAGCTTTTCTTCGCGCCTTCCCCGTCCCGCATCCT
>JBBIHD010000092.1:0-8125 GCA_037447195.1 Nitrospirota bacterium
ACCTTTGCGCCCTCGCGGTGAACGCTTTTGGCTTTATAGAACTTGACTGAAAATTCAAGATGTTTGTCCGTAAAGAGAACTGCCGAGGGTCAGGTCCTGCGGTTTGACAAATCAAGCATGCAGGCAGCACTTCGTGAATCGGAGGGGCCTGTTAAGGTAAATCTTTACGGTCAAGAAAGCAGGGAGTAGGCTGGATGAATGAATGTTGCGCTATATGCGGGTGCAAGCTGCACCGGAGCGGCGACTATGCGAAGCCTTCCGTGAAAGGCCGTTCGCACGCAACGGGACATCACTACGTTGCAGAGCGGTTTTTCGGACGCTCCGCCAACCGCAAGAACACACAACGCGAGCCTATTTTCAAGTCCTGTCCCTGGGGCGTAGAGGGCGAGACAGCAGCCTTCTGTTATGAATGCCACGAAGAACTTATCCACAACCCCGTATTCCTTCCTGAAGATATCAAAGCCTTTGCTAAACTGGTCCGAGCCAGGCGACTTCACGAAACGACAAAGTCAAAGGACAGAGATAAGATCGCCGGCAGGATCAAGCTGCTGCATGAGGTCATTCAGGCAGGTGGTAAGTTGCTTGGCTCTAAGAGGCGGGGAAGATGAATGCGCTTCGACATAGAGAGATAGAGGGCGCTGGTTCCTGAGTTGCTTTATTCCGTGAGCGTGCCTGTATACATGGTAATGCACTCTGAGATCCAACGTCCCGAAAGAACCCGTCTCTGGCCAGCATGTCAAGCGTTTCCAGCGCCCTGGCGTGCTTTTCCGGTTCGCTTCGGTCGTAGGCATAGACCAGGATGTTCAAGTAAGCCAGATATCTGCCGGTCATGGACGTCCTCGCGCCGCCAAGTTCTGCCGCCCTTTACCGCCGTCTTTTTCCCTGCATCAATCGTCGATACACCGCCGAGTGGTCGATGAAGTGAAATCTCATTTTGCCTCGCTGATCACTGTTGAGCCAACTGCTGTGCCATGCGATGAAGCCCGGCATTTGCCAGGGCAACGACTTTTTTTCTGACTGTCCGAGAATAATATTCCCGCTCCGTCTTTGTCAGGGGCTCTCCCGCATACTTCTTTTTCAGCAGCTCCTTCTGCTTCGGCGAAAAGAGCTGCGAAAGAGCGTGTTCGAGCGAAAGTTCGTCGTATTTTTCCTTCTGTGCCTTGGTCGCTTTGGCTTCCTTCTCAAAATAGAGCTCGAACATCTTCTTGAGCCGTTCGGCGTCAAAACGTTCGTGGCCGACCTGGAGTGGGTCGCTATTTGCAAGGGAGGTCCTTAGGCGCTTGACCGCAGTCTTCTCATCCGAAGAGAAGGCCGCCTTGAAGCGATTCATCCAGGGGGTCGACAGATGATAATGCTCATATAATGCAAGTGATAAGAGCAGTAGGGCGCGCAGCCGCTTTTTGTCTGCGGCGGCCAGCTTGCTGTTCAAGTCATCAAGATCGAAATTGCTGTCCTTCGCGGCATTCAGGAGAACGACGGGAAAACCCTCCCAGAGCCGCGGATCCCGGCTTTTCACAACGTCGGCCAGGGTCTTCTTCACGTCCAATGACTCTTCTGCGTTCATGAGCGGCAACCCGAGACGCGACAATCTGTCCAATAGCGTTTTGTTTGTCATAACAGGTTCTCCTGTTGCAGAAGTTCGCTGAAACGATCAATATGCGCGCTCACCCGGTCCTGAGACGTTTCGTAGCTGACCAGTTCCCGGTAATGGCGCTTGAGGCGCTCAATGTCTATGCTCCTGTTGAATCTCACCAGCATAAGGCAGTCATCAAAATCGACGATTGTCCCGCGGATCAGTTTGCTGGCGATAAGGTCATATTCGTTGAGAATGCCGATGTATAAGTGAGAATACGCCTTCAATTTCTTGTGGTTTCTCTCCTCCAGAGGAGATTCAAGCAACTCCGTCGTATGGATTCGCTTTCCCCGGAACAGATCAAATATGAATGAATCGCCCTGCCGGTGCCAACCGCTGTGCGAGGTCTGTTCATAGCCGAGCTGTTTCAAAGTCTTCAGCAGGTAGTCATGCTCTGCCGGCTTCGGGACCATGAAGTCAATGTCTTTAGTAGACGGCTTAACGTCTAACAGGGTCATGGCCGTCCCTCCGCAGGCGATGAGATGGACCTTTTTCTTAAGAAATCGGTTCCATTGGGCCATCACATCCAGTAATGCCTGTTTGTCGATCCTGTATTCCATAATTGTATAATTAAGTACACATTATTGTATATAATCATACAATATATTGTATAAAGTGTAAAGGATAAACTGCAGCTTGGCCAATTATTTGACCTATGCCGTGCTTTTGGATCCGGCAATGAATCTGGGGGTGGGCACTGTTCGCTGCATGCACCATAATCCGTCAGTCCGGAGGGTTGGGAGCGCGGGGCTCTCCCAACCCGGAAGCTCATTGTGCCAACGTGCAGGCTCCCAACCGGTTTTTGCATCAGAAATGCACGCGCCGGCGCAGCGCGGGCGCAGGCAGCGCCAGGCGTAAAAAAAGCCGGGGCTGCCCCCGGCGTTCATAGGTTTCTCTATGCCCAGGATCGGTTACTTTCCCAGCAGGGTCGTGAAGGTGTCGTGGTGCTCCTCTTCTTCCGCCAGGATCTGCTCGAAGAGGAGGCGCGTGGTGCTGTCTCCATCCGAATCGGCCTGCTTGATGATCTGCTTGTAGAGGTCGATCGCCTCTTCCTCGGCCTTTGCGTCGGCCTCGAGCATCTCGGCGAGCGTGCCGCCTACCTTGATGGGGTCAGGCCTGGTGGTGGGGGTGACGTCGAAGTAGAAGATGCGCTCGGCGATCTTTTCGGCGTGCTTCATTTCCGAAATGGCCGCTTCCTCGAAGACCTCGGCGACCTCGGCCGAGTTCATCCCCTTTGCCATGACGTGCTGCCACATGTATTGCACGCTCACCTGGATCTCCCGGGCGATGGCCTTGTTCAGCATGTCCGTCAGTTTCGTGCTCGCTTTCTGTACCATGGTGTTCTCCTTTCACCTGATGGGGCGGCGTGGTCCCGGCGGTCCTGTGCGGCGATGGGCGCCCGTTCCTGTGCGGTAGAGCTCCGGAATAACGCGGCAGTGCGTCCTATGCGCGCCGGGGCTTGATGCCCCAGTGGGAGGCGAACTCGCGCTCGGCCTTTTCGGGTTCGGCCGTGTTGTTCAGAATGAGCAGGCGCAGGTGCTGATAGCTGTCGAGGTCCAGTTCGCTGAACTCCACGGCAAGATCGCCCGGCGCAGACCGGATGATGACGCCGCGCGCTTCGATGGGGACCTGGTCGGCTGAGGCGGACAGAAGTATCCGGATCTCGCAGGGAACGCCGGGGGCGAAGGCCGCCGCGTCGAGGGACTCCACCGCGAGGCTCAGTCCGCTCATGCTCACGTCGAAGCCGTCCTTTGAGCGGGCGATGCTGCCGCCGGCGCGGACCTCCACTTCCGTATGGAAGGGGATGCGGGTAAAGCCCCGCCGGTCCTGGTGCTGGTTTCCCATAGAGCGCGCCTCCACCTCGCTGAAACGCTTTAAGTATACCAGTAGGCTGCCGCATGAGTCAATCCTATTGTCGGCGTCCGCGGCCGGTCCCGGGCGCGGTTGTCCCGCGGGCCGTGCCGGGGCTCCACATTGCCGTTTCCGCTGAAAAAACATTACTTTTGTTTGACAACCTCTGGGCTTTCTGGTACAACAATATATCTTTTTTCCGGATGCGACCGCGCTTATTCCGACCAGTTCCCGCGTCATTATTATGCAGATCGCAGAGGAGGGGCCATGCGAAGACCGCTCATGTTCCTTGCCGCAGCCGTGGTGCTCAGTTCCGGCGGCTGGGGCTGCACGCAGCAGATGCCAAAGACTTCGACGAACAAGGAGACACGGAAAATGTCCGAAACCAGAGCAGTCATCGAAACCAAGTTCGGCTCCATCACGCTCAAGTTCTATCCCGATGTTGCGCCGGGCCATGTCAAGAATTTCATCGACCTTGCGAAGCAGGGGGCCTATGACGGCACGACCTTTCACCGCGTGATCCCCGGGTTCATGATCCAGGGCGGCGACCCGAATTCCAAGAGCCCTGATAAGAGCAGGCATGGCATGGGCGGGCCGGGGTACACCATCAAGGCCGAGTTCAATGAACGGCCGCACAGGCGCGGCGTCCTGTCCATGGCGCGGTCCGGACACCCCGACAGCGCGGGGTCGCAGTTCTTCATCTGCGTGGCTGACGCGCGCTTCCTGGACCGGCAGTACACGGCCTTCGGCGAGGTGGAGAGCGGCATGGAGGTGGCTGACAAGATCGTTTCCCAGCCCCGTGACCGGAACGACAACCCGAACGACCGGATCGAGATGAAGGTGAAGATCATCGGGGAAAAATAATCGAGTGCGGAATGCGGAATGCGGAATGCGGAACAAACGCACGGTGAAGTCGTCCGGGAGGGTTTGTCCTGAGCGGCCTCCCCGCCTTCCCCGGCAGAGCACTGCAACAGGGTATTCGAGAGGATTAATTTGAAACAGGGCGTAAAGAAGATAGTCGTCGCCTACTCGGGCGGGTTGGATACCTCCGTCATCATCACCTGGCTGAAGGAGCAATACGGCGCCGAGATCATCGCCTTCACGGCCGACATCGGCCAGGGCGAGGAGCTGGAGCCGCTGCGCGACAAGGCTATCAAGACCGGAGCGGCCAAGATCTACATTGACGATCTGCGCGAGGAATTCGTCCGCGATTTCGTGTTCCCCATGCTGCGGGCAAACGCGGTGTATGAGGGCAGGTATCTCCTGGGCACCTCGATCGCCCGCCCGCTGATCGCAAAGCGCCAGATCGATATCGCGCGCCAGGAAGGCGCCGATGCGGTCTGCCACGGCGCCACGGGCAAGGGGAACGACCAGGTGCGCTTCGAGCTCACCTATTTCGCGCTCCAGCCGGACATCAGGATCATCGCGCCCTGGCGTGAATGGGACCTGAAGGGCCGTGAAGAGCTGATCGCCTATGCCGGCAAACACGGCATTCCCGTGACGGCAACGAAGGCCAAGCCCTATTCCACGGACCGCAACCTCCTGCACATCAGCTACGAGGGCGGCGTTCTCGAAGACCCCTGGAAGGAATCCACGTCAGACATGTACACCATGGCCGTACCGGTCGAGCAGGCGCCGGACAGGGCCGAGTACGTGGAGGTGGAGTACCAGGCCGGCGATCCTGTCGCCATCAACGGGAAAAAGCTCTCGCCTGCGGCGCTGCTTGCCGAGGCGAACCGGATCGCCGGCAGCCACGGCGTGGGCCGCGTGGACCTCGTGGAGAACCGCTACGTGGGCATGAAGTCGCGGGGCGTCTACGAAACGCCTGGGGGGACGCTGCTGCACGCCGCGCACCGCGCCGTCGAGTCCCTGACCCTGGACCGCGAAGTAATGCATCTGCGCGACAGCTTCATTGCCCGGTACGCCGAGCTGGTGTACTACGGCTACTGGTTCGCGCCGGAGCGCGAGATGCTCCAGGCGGCGATCGACGGGTCGCAGAAGAACGTGACAGGCACGGCGCGGCTCAAGCTGTATAAAGGCAACTGCGATGTGGCGGGCAGGAAATCGCCCGTTTCCCTGTATAATCCGGAGCTGGCCACCTTTGAGGCCGACCGGGTCTATAACCAGAAGGACGCCGAGGGATTCATCCGCCTGAACGCGCTGCGGCTGCGGATCGGTGCGAAGGCGGGGAAATAATGACAGGGTGAAGGGGCGAGGGGGGAGACGGGGTGTGATATCATCGCCGGGTCATCCCGTCGCCAAGTCTCCGCGTCAATAATGGTACGCATGACAAAGAAGGCACGAGCAAATAAAACGAAGGCGTCCCGCAGCTCCGGAAAGTCAGCAAAACCCTGGGGCGGCCGCTTCAGGGAAGCCACGAACCAGCTGGTGGACGAATTCACCGCGTCGATCCCCTATGACTGGCGGCTCTATCCCTACGACATCGCGGGCAGCATTGCCCATGCCGAGATGCTCGGCAAGACGGGCGTGCTGACAAAGACAGAAACGGCCCGGATCGTGCGCGGGCTCGAGAGCATCCGGAAGGAGATCGCATCGGGCGCGTTCACCTTCCGCATCGAGCTTGAAGACATCCACATGAACATCGAGAGCCGGCTGATCGAGGTCATCGGGCCGCTGGGAGGCAAGCTGCACACGGCGCGCAGCAGGAACGACCAGGTGGCGCTGGACCTCCGGCTGTACCTGCGCGACGAGATCGCCGAGGTCCACTGGCTCCTGCGGCAGCTCCAGGCGGTCCTGGTGGGGCTGGCCGAGAAGCACAGCGCCACGGTGATGCCGGGGTATACGCACCTGCAGCGCGCTCAGCCGGTGCTCTTCGGCCATCATCTGCTTGCCTACTATGAGATGTTCGAGCGCGACCGCGGCCGGCTCGAGGACTGCTTCGGCAGGGTGAATGTGCTTCCCCTGGGCGCCGGCGCCCTGGCAGGCACCGTGCATCCCATTGACCGGACCTTTGTCGCCCGGAAGCTCGGCTTCGACACCGTTGCCGAGAACAGCATCGACGCCGTGTCGGACAGGGACTTTGCCATCGAGTTCACGGCGGCCTGCGCCCAGATCATGATGCATCTGTCCCGGCTCTCCGAGGAGCTTGTGCTCTGGTCGTCGGCGGAGTTCGGGTTCATCTCGCTTTCCGACGCCTATGCCACGGGATCGTCGATCATGCCGCAGAAGAAGAACCCCGACGTGGCGGAGCTGACGCGGGGCAAGACCGGCAGGGTCTACGGCAGCCTCCTGTCCCTGCTGACGGTGATGAAAGGGCTGCCCCTGGCCTACAACCGCGACATGCAGGAGGACAAGGAGCCGGTCTTCGACGCCGCCGATACGGTGAACCGTGCGCTGACCGTTTTTGCCGGCATGCTCCAGGGCATCTCCGTGCATATAGGCGCCATGCGCGGCGCCGCCGACGACGGTTTCATCACGGCAACGGACCTTGCCGACTACCTGGTCCGGAAGGGCATGCCCTTCCGGGAGGCCCACGAGGTGGTGGGCCGCGCCGTGCTGCTCGCTTCCGGCACAAGCCGGGGGCTGCATGACGTGACCCTCGACGAGTACCGGAAGCTCACGCCGCTCATCGGCAAGGACGTCTATGACGCGCTGACGCTCGAAGCGTCCGTGGGCAGGCGCACGTCCTACGGCGGCACGGCCCCGGCAAACCTGCGGAAGCGGCTGCAAACGCTGAAGAAGCAGATCATGAAGGAGCTGCGCGCCCGCTGAGACCGGGAAGGCGGTCGTCAACCGTACAGTATGCCCTGGCCTGACAAGAACGGAGTGCTCCGGCCCGCGGCGGCGTTCCTTGTGTTTGCGCTGCTGCAGGCCGTCGTTTCCTGCGGCAGGAAGACGGAGCCTGTCGTCCCTGACAGCCCGCGGCCCGAGGCGGTTTCCGGGATCAAGGTCGCTGTGCGGGCCGATGTTGCCTTCCTGTCCTGGCCCCTGCCGGGCCGGAACGTTGAGGGCAAGAAGATGGACCCGTCGGAGATCGAGGGGTTCGTCATCTACCGGGCCGAGGTGCAGAGCGACAAGAAGCGGCCCCGCTTCCGCGAGCACGCGGAGATACTGCTCGATTCGCCCGGGCCCGCCGAGCTCAAGAACGGCACGGTATATTGGAGCGACCGGGACCTGCGCTACGGCCAGGTATATGCGTATCGCATCCGGGCGCTGGGCAGGCGCGGAGGGGTGGGCATCTACTCCGAGGCCGTGCTCGCCGTTCCCGTTCCGACGCTTGCGCCGCCTGAGAAGCTGCGCGCAGCCGCAGGCGACGGCGCCGTGGAGCTCACCTGGGACCCCGTCGCGGTGAAGACCGACGGCAGCAAGAACGACGGGTTCACGGGGTACCTGCTCTACCGCCGCGAGGAGAAGGGCATCTACGGAGACACACCGGTCAACAGCGAGCCGCTGCGCGCCACCTCCTATCGCGACACGGCAGTGGTGAACGACCGGACCTATTACTATGTCGTGCGCGCAGCGGACAGCCCGGCGCAGCCCTGGCGCGAGAGCCTGAACTCCAACGAGGCCTCGGCCCAGCCAAAGGACATGACGCCGCCTGCTTCGCCTGCGGGGCTCACCGTCGTGCCGGGCGTGGGCAGGGTGTTCCTGACCTGGAACGAGAACCGCGAGCGCGACGTA
>JBBIHD010000093.1:0-8053 GCA_037447195.1 Nitrospirota bacterium
AAAAAGGCCGGGTCAAGCCCGGCCTGAATGTGAAGGAAAAAGAACTGCGGAGAACTATTTCCCGAGCAGCCGCTTCTGCACCGCGGTCGCCGTGCCCTTGGCGCGGAAGGCCGTAATGAACTCCACGGCCGACTGGTACGCCGCATCTTCGATCTTCTTGGCGTACTCCTTGGGGATGGAATTGATCTCCTGGAAGAACTGCTTTGTGGCGAACTTGATGTCCTTCTTTTCCTTCTCCGCCCACTCCCGCATGAGCTTCATCAGGTCGGCGGGCAGCAGCTCGTGGGCGATGTTCTGCCAGTTTGTTCCCACGTTCCCCTTGCGGATGCCGAAATCGGCGAACTGCCCCACCATGTCCAGGGGGGTGCCGGTGATCCCATGCTGGGCGATGCAGGTGTTCCACTTCTGGATCGCCTTGTAGATCTCGCCGGTCCGCTGCAGGTCGATGTGGACCTCTTCACCGGGCTTGTAATTGCCGTGCTTCGAACCGTTGTTGATGGCCAGGAGGTCGACATGAACGCCCGCCTTCTCCATTCCAGCGATGAACTCAACGGCCTCTTCAACGGTCGTGATCTCGCCGCCCTCCTTGGTGGACTTGATCTCTCCCACCTCGGCCTCCAGGCCTGCGCCCGCGTCCAGGACCATGCGCCCCAGATCGGCGCTCACCTTGATATTGTCCTCGGTCTCGTTGAAGGACGCGTCGACGGCCACGGACGTATAGCCTGCTTCGAGCTGCGCCTTGATCAGGTCCCGCGACTCGCCCACTACGGCCGGATCAGGGCTCTTGGTCGTCACATGGTCGCCGTGAACGAAGAATGGTCTCGTCAGGCCTACCTGCTCGGCGTATCCGAAGACGGTCTCCGCATAGAGCTTGGGGCCCATGCCCGTGTAGCCGCCCTTCAGATTGCTTTCGCTCTTGGCAAGCTCGTAGCAGACCACGGCATCGAGGTCCTGCGCCGCGCGCATAATGCCCGGAATGACATGCTTGATCCTGGTATTGCAGGCCATGATGATGACCTTGTCGTCCTTCAGCACCCGGACGACGTCGTGCATCGAGAGCACGGCAAGCTTGCTCCCGCTCCCCAGTTTTTTCCGCGCATTGGCGGGCATCAGATCCTGCAGTGTTTTAGCCATGGAAACCTCCGGAAGGAAATAATATCGGTGCGCAGAATACCGGCCAATTATACTGATCAGGGCCGGCCCTGTCAAGCCGCGGCAGTGCAGTTATTTTCCCGACGTTTCAGCTTTGTACCCCGCCTCCACAACGGCAAAAGAGAGCTTCTCAGCCGTTACCTTGGAGTCATCATAGGTGACGACAGCTTCTCCCTTCTGCAGGTCCACACTGGCGTCCGAGACGCCGGCAACGGCCTTGAGGGCCTTTGCCACCCGCATCACGCAGTGGTTGCAGGTCATTCCCTGTATCTTGAGCGTTGCTTTTGCCATGACAGTCCTCCATGAAATAATATGAATGATGAACGATCCAGGATTCAGGATCCATGATGCTCATGCTGCATAATACTAGATCATACTCTGAAGTAAAGGGTTTTTCTGACTGTCTGCTGCCTACTGTTTGCTGTTTGCTGTTTGCTGTTTGCTGTTTGCTGTTTGCTGTTTGCTGTCTACTGTCTGCCGTTTGCTGCCTGCTGCTATCCTGCATACTGCCCTTATTTCAGTCCATACTTCTCCATGCGGTAGATGAGCGTGGGCCGGGTGATACCAAGGTACTCGGCCGCTCGCGTCTGGTTGCCCTTGTGTTTTTCCAGGGCCTTGATGATCAGGTCCCGCTCGAGGTCCTCAAGCGAGATGCCGCCTTCAGGCAGGTTCAGCAGGATGCCCTCGGCACCCTGCTTCTCCTGCCCGATCTTTCCGGGCAGATCGGCAAGCATGATCCTGTCACCGCGCCGCAGGACCGACGCCCGCTCCAGCGCGTTCTCCAGTTCCCGCACATTCCCCGGCCAGCCGTATCGTTCCATGGCCCGGCGCGCCTCCGCGTCGATCGCGACGGCAGAGGACGGATTGAACTTGCGAAGAAAATGCCCGACCAGGAGCGGGATGTCTTCCTTCCGCTCCCGGAGCGGCGGCATGTGGAGGGTGATGACGCTCAGGCGGTAGTAGAGGTCCTCCCGAAAGGCCCCCTCCTGTACGGCCCGTTCTATGTTCTTGTTGGTGGCGGCAACGACGCGCACATCCACGGCCGCCGAGGCGGTGCCGCCCACCCGGTCGATCTGCTTTTCCTGCAGCGCCCGGAGGATCTTCGCCTGGAGGTCGATGCGCAGGTCGCCCACTTCATCCAAAAAAAGCGTGCCGCCGTCGGCCAGTTCGAACTTGCCTTCCTTGTCCTTCACCGCGCCGGTAAAGGCCCCTTTCACATGTCCGAAGAGCTCGCTCTCGATGAGGTTCTCGGGGATGGCGGCGCAGTTCACGGCAACGAAGGGCCCTTCGGCACGACGGCTGTTGTAGTGGATCCCCCGGGCTAGCAGTTCCTTGCCGGTGCCGCTCTCGCCCGTGATGAGCACCGTGGCGTCGCTCGCCGCCACCCTCCCTGCCATGTCCAGCACCTGGCGGATCGCTTCGCTCGTGCCGATGATGCTGTTGAAGCGATACCGGTCCGTGACCTCGGCACGCAGTGCCCTATTCTCCTTCTCCAGCCGCCGCAGGGTCAGCGCCTTCTGGAGTGTGATGCGCAGTTCGTCGCGGTTGAAGGGTTTGGTGATGTAATCGAAGGCGCCCTGCTTCATGGCATCCACGGCGCTCTCGATGGTGCCGTAGGCCGTGATGATGATCACCGGGATCTGCGTGTCGGCCTGCCGGATGCGGGACAGCACTTCCATGCCGCTCATGCCCGGCATGGTGATGTCCGTTATGACCGCGGCAAAGGGCTCCTGGCCGAAGAACGCCAGACCTTCTTCGCCGCTTGCTGCAGGCCGCACGGCATATCCGGCCTCGATGAGGCTGAATTCGATCACCCGCCGCAGGCTTGCGTCGTCGTCTATGAGCAGGACCGAGGGTTTTTTCATGATAAAACCTATGGACGCAGATGAACGCAGATTTAATCGAAAGGCATTGACGGACACGGATCAAAGCCGAAAAAACCGATAAAAATATCCTTCAAAGGTTCAATCCGATTTTTCCGTGGGACAGCCCTGTCCTGTTGATCCGGTTTTGATCTGTTTTATCTGCGCTCATCTGCGTCCAAAATCATTTATTATGCTACCGGTATCCTCACCGTGAATGTGGCGCCCTTTCCCGGCTCGCTGTCCACTTCGATGCGGCCCCGGTGGCTCTCGACGATCCGGTGGGTGATCGCCAGTCCCAGACCCGTGCCGCCCTCCCGGGTGGTGAAGAAAGGGCTGAACAGACGCTTGCGGTCCTCCGCGGCGATCCCCTGCCCTGTGTCCGTGACGCTCACCACGATCTCGCCCTGCTGCAGAACGCTCACCACGGTCAGCACCCCTCCGCCGGGCATGGCCTGGACAGCGTTCAGCACCAGGTTCAGGAAGGCCTGCTTCAGCAGGTCCGCGTCGATGCTGCGCAGGCCCATGGACCGATCGAGCCGCTTTTCCACGATCACGCCCGCCTTCCGCGCCGCATGGGCCGTCAGCACGAGCACGGACTCGAGCACCTCGTTCACGTCGCCTGGCCGCAGCTCGGGCTTCCTCGGCCGGGCGAACCCCAGGACCTCCTGAACGATGGCGTTCAGCCGCTCCGTCTCTTTCAGCAGGATCTCGATGAACTCGTACTTTGCCGCCTCAGGAGGATAGTCGTCCTTCAGGATCTCGGCCGCCCCCTTGATGGAGCCAAGGGGATTGCGTATCTCGTGGGCCATGCTGGCCGACAGTTCACCGAGCGCGCTCAGCCGCTCGGCGCGGCGCAGCTGTTCTTCGGCCTGGAAAAGAACGTCCGTCTGTTCCTTCAGCTTGCGGTGCGACTCGTCGAGCCTGATCAGCGCGTGCTCATAGCGCATGCGCTGGTTCCGCTCCATCTGGCTCAGCACGCCGGTGACGCCGCCGATCAGCAGGAACAGGAATATCTCGACGAAATTGAAAATGTCGAGGAACGGGTCGGACCAGTGCAGGAACAGGTGGGGCGAGAACAGAAAAGAGGCGGCGATCGAGACGACCACGCCGCCCTTGATGCCGTACCAGAAGGCCCCCAGGATGATCGGCACGATATACAGATGGCCGAGCAGCCCGTGGAGGATGCCTGCCTGCGCCCATCCCAGGACGACGTAGTGCACCAGGGTGATGAGCGCAAGCAGGACCGCCAGGACATAGCCCCTGACGCCCTTGATTCGCCGCAATCGTGAGTCAGCCATAGAATGCTTCGTGCCGGCGCCGCACAGCCCGGCCCGGCCCGATCAAAAGATGCGCAGAGGGCGTTATCGCGCGTCCAGGTTGTACGCCGCCGTGGCCGAGGCCGTGCCGGGCCGCACAATGGTCACTTCGACCTTCCAGCCGCCTTCCATCGGGATGTTCGCCGTGATCGAGTATGCGCCGCTCTTCAGCAGTGCCTCGGTCTCATAATCCATGGGCGCCATTCCCGGCATGGGAGGCATGTAGTAGCGCACCTTCACCTTCGCGTCCGTCAGCGGCGCTCCGGCCGCCGTGTCCACCTTGACCTTCAGCGTATTGTCACCCTTAACGAGCGGATACCGGTCCACGGACAGCGTCACTTTCAAACCGTCCACGGTCTTCTCGGACTCGTATCCTTTCGCGCACCCCAGCACAAGCGCGAACACCGCGATTACTCCGATCAATGCCAGATATGCTCTTTTCATGAGATGCCACCTCCACGGTAGAATGCGTGAGAACAAAAAAACCCTCTGGGATGAGGGTAGCTGCCCTTGGTATAACGGCATAGGGAAAAAGGGTCGATCAGGTGCGAGAGGATTGCGCAAAAAACGCTGGTTTCACTCTATCCAATTTTCACCGGCTTGTCAAGGATGCAGGAATCCGGCCAGCAGGCGCACCGCCGCTAATCCCACCAGAGAGACATGCGCTTCGTGCGCCTGATCTCCCTGGCCAGACCTTCAGGTCCGCCCGCCTCATCGTCCGCCGCATTAGGGCAGAACTCACCGGCCTCCTGCGCGAAGGCCTTCAGATCGGCAGGGAGCTTCGAAAACTCGATCTCGACCCAATCATAGCCTGCGCCGTATATCCGGAAGGCGGAGCGCTTTTCCCAGGACCTGAGCTTCGCGATCACGTCTTCATTCAGCAGGTCGTTATCGCCGCCCCTCGTGTGCATCACCCGCAAAATATCGTAGTGGTCCCCGCTTCGCAGCACACCGATGGTCGCCGTGCCTGTGCTCGCATTCTCGTCCACCAGAAAGACCTGGTACCCTTTCGGCAGAAGCCGCCTGCGCAGCTCGGACAGCGACCTGTCTGATCGCTCCTGCGCTACGGTCACGGTGACGCCGTCAGCCAGGAGCTGATAGCCGTCCTCGTTGTAGCCGACGAGACGCCGTATATGCTCAGGCCCGGCTTCCTTCACCAGGAGCACCACGGACCGGTCGAACCCGATCCGCCTTGTCAACTCCTCTTCGTGAGGAGACAGGCCCTTTGCCTGCCCGGCCCCGGGCCATGCCGTCATGAATAATGCCGGAATGACCGGCAGCAGCCACAGGTATGATTTACTTCTTCCCCTGTCCATCTCTCTCCCCTTCAGCAGTATCTTTCGTTGAACGGACACAAGCAAACCACAGTCTTTCCAAAACAGGGCGACAGCCTAAAACCGTCTGGACTCCCGAACTGGCCGCCGCGGTAAAATAGCATATTTAACTTGTGAACTCAATTGATTTGTCGATATTATTATGGCATAGTATAGCACTTCCCGCGTGCCGGCCGGAAGCGGACCGCTCACGCTGAGATAAGGACAATTTCGGCCATGAAGGACACAATCAAAGCCGTTCTCTTCGACTTCGGCGGGGTGATCGCGGAAGAGGGCTTCCGGGAGGGCCTCCTCGCCATCGGACGGAAGAAGGGCCTGGACCCTGTCCTGTTTTTCAACGCTGCCGCTGATCTGGCGCATGACTCGGGATATGTGACAGGCCGCTCGGGCGAAGCCGAATACTGGGCCGCACTGCGCCGCGCTACCGGGGTAATCGGCAGAGATGATGAGCTGCGCCGGGAGATCCTCGACCGTTTCGTGCTGCGCCCCTCCATGCTCGCCCTTGCCGAAGCGCTCAGGGAGCAGGGCACGATCACCGCGGTCCTGAGCGACCAGACCAACTGGCTCGACGAGATCGACCAGCAGGCCCCCTTTCTCCACCACTTTGACCTTGTGTTCAATTCATACCATATCGGGAAGAGCAAACGCGATGCTGCGATCTTCGACAACGTCTGCTCCGCCCTCGATGTTGGACCGGCAGCGTCGCTGTTCATCGACGACAATCAGGACAACGTGGAACGGGCCGCTGACCGTGGACTGGCCGTGATCCGCTATCGTGACGAACAGACCTTTCGGGAGACCATGAGAACATTTTTCCCCCTCCTGCCTGTCCTTCTATAGTATACTGAAAAGGGACAGTCCCCATTTGGTTTCAGGGGGACTGTCCCAAAAAACCATGAAGAAGCAAGGCGACAAGACAAAACGAACAGGGGCAACGAAGAAAGCGTCAAAACCGGGGGCATCGCGCCAGAAGCGCCCGCGGTCTGAGATCCCTGCGGACGCAATCCCCCTTCGTTCGACCGTCGACAGCGTATGCGCTGCCACGGGAGATGCCTTCTTCCGCTCTCTCGCCGAACACCTTGCGGATTCTCTCCAGGTGCGTTATGTGCTCATCGGAGAACTGTCAAAGAACAAGCCCGATACGGTGAACACGGTCATATTCCTTTCGGGCGGCAGAGTGCTTCAGAATTTCGAATACTGCCTGACCCATACACCCTGCGAGAATGTGGTGCGCCAGGAAATGCGGTGTTATCCTTCGGAGGTGCAGAAGGAATTTCCTGACGACCAGATCCTTGTGGACCTCTGCGCCGCAAGCTATGCCGGCACGCCGCTCGTTGATTCAAAAGGGGGCGTCATCGGCGTCATGGTCGTGATGGACGACAAGCCTATTCCTGACCCCGAGAAAACCCTCTCGCTCATCAAGATGTTCTCGGTCCGTGCTTCGGCGGAGCTCGAGCGGCGCCAGGTCGAAGAACGGCTCCGGGAGAGCGAGGAAAAGTTCCGCAAGCTCATCGAGACAGCCCAGGAAGGCGTATGGATACTCGATACTGAGGCAAAGGCCGCCTATGTCAACAAATGGGCGGCCCGGATGCTCGGCTATGATGAAGATGAGCTTCTGGGCAAATCTGCTTTCAACTTCCTTGATGATTCGGACCGGGAACGGGCGCGCCAGAGCTTCGAGATGCGCAGGCAGGGCAGGAAAGACGTGCTGGAGCTGCGCTTCCGGAAAAAGGACGGTTCGCTCCTGTGGGCGCTGGTCTCGGCGAACCCGCTTACTGACCAGGAGGGGCGGTTCCGCGGCTCCTTCAGCATGCTCACAGACATCACGGCGCGAAAAGAAATGGAAGAGTCTCTGCTGCGCACGAACCAGCAGCTCCAGATATTGTCCCGCTCCTCCCAGCAGATGAACGCGGTCCTCGACATTCCGGTGATCATGCGCAGCCTCGTGGCCCAGGCCATGGAGCTTGTCGGCGCCGGTTCCGGCGCCGCGGGCCTGATCCGGAACGGACAGATGGTATTCACCGAGTACAACAACGGCGGAACGATCGTGCCCATCGATTACCGGTTCGACGAAGGATACGGCGTTCCCGGCTGGGTCATGAAGACCCGCGAACCCTACTTTACGAACAACACCGAACTCGACCCCCATGTGGTCCCCGAGATCCGCAGGACCCTCGGGTTCCACAACCTCATCGACATACCTGTCCTCGACCGGAACAATGAGCTCCTTGGCTGCTTCGAGATCCATAATACGCTCGACGGCCGCCCCTTCACGAATTATGACGTGGACATCCTGAAAGGACTTGCCGCAAGCGCCGCCATCGCCCTCGAGAACGCGCGCATGTTCGAAGGCCGCCTGCGCGCGGAGAAGGACCTGAAGCTCTTC
>JBBIHD010000094.1:0-1986 GCA_037447195.1 Nitrospirota bacterium
GGCATGGCGCGTCACATCGTCGGGGTCAACTGACATGCCGCCCGTGGTGATCAGCAGGTCCGCGCCGGCATCCAGCAGGTCCCGCAGACGAGCCTCGATCTGCTTCTGGTCATCAGGGGCGTAATGAATGCCAACGATCTCGCCGCCGAAGGATGCGATCTTCTTCTCGATGACGGGAGCAAAGGAGTCCTTGACCTTGCCGCTGAACACCTCCGTCCCTGTGATGACAACGCCTGTCCGGGGCTTTCGGAGCTCTTTGACCTCAATGACCCCCCCTCTACCCCCCCTTTTTGCAAGGGGGGGATGGGGGGGTGCCGCGTTCCGAACTCCGAACTCCGAACTCCGAACTTTTTCGCAGATCCTCACCGCCTTTTCAACAACGGCCTTTTTTACCACCAGGGGTATCGCCCGCGTGCCGGCAACGACCCGGCCCTGCTCGACAACGGTGCCGGTATGCAAGGTCGCGCACATCACCTCACCCTGCATATTGAACTCCCGGAGGGCATCGGCGTCCACGGTCAGCAGGCCGTCCCGCGCGGCCACGATGTTGATCTTGCCCTCCCGGGGCTCGCCCTGGATCACGACGCCATCGCCCATCAGCGCCCCGGCGATCGCGCGGGCGGCCTCGTCCTCGTGCATCTCGTCATCGGCGATCCGGAGCACGAAGAGGCTCGCCTTGCCGAGGCGCTGCAGGTGGCAGACATCCTCGGGCCGCACGATATGCCCTTTCCTGAAGGCCGCTCCTTTGAAGTCCCCGGCCCGGATCTCGGTGATATCGTGGGCCAGCACCGTGCCGACGGCTTCTTCGACCGGGATCGTTCTCATTCCTGCGCCGCGCTGCTCATCCTTGCCCCTGCTCATGCTTCCTCCTGACATCCAGAACGTCTTGAAAGGCACGCTCGAATTTTTTGTCCACAAGTTCCCGTACGCCCTCTTCCAGGTCCGCAAAACGGCGAAGGAACTTCCTGGCGTCCTTCGTCAATTCCGCGCCGCCGCCGTCCCTGCCGCCCACGCGGCGCATAACGAGGCTGATGCCGAGCCGGTCCTCCATCGTCTTGATATGGCTCCAGGCCTTGCGGAACGAAATGCCCACCTCTTTTGCCGCCTGGTTGATCGACCCGTGCGCGTCGATGGCCTCCAGCAAAAGCCTGCGGCCCCTGCCGAACACAGGCTCATTGCCGACCTCGATCCATATCTTCGAGCGGATGTCAATTCCGTTATGATTATTTTGCATAACGCATCTCCTAAAAAATACCGCCCCTCCCCTTTATCCTCTCCCCTGCGGGGAGAGGGCCGGGTGAGGGGGAATTCGCAAGCCTGTAGTATCCGCCTTCCGCGCAGGGACGGCAGAGGATAGTATTGTCCCGGCGCACCTCCCGCATGTCCTGCACCTGTTCTCCGCACCCGGCGCACAGGACCCGTTGCAGCGGCCTGCCCGGCATGTCCTCGGGCCTCAACTCAAGCCGGACATCCATGACCGTGAACAGTTCGTCATCGGTCATGATCTTATATGCCTCGAGCTGCGCCGCATATTTATTCTCGACCTCAGGGAAAAGCTCCTTCGCCTTCCCGCGGGCCTCTTCCCTGGCGACAACCCGCACCGCCTTGTTCGCACTGAGATTCACGAAGGTCGCCGCCATCTTGCCGTAATCCATGAACTTGAGCGTCCGCTTGCCGAGGCTGCAGCCTGTGGCGGAGTGGATCGCATCTGCCGCGCACCGGTCCATCTCGACGAAGACAATGATGTTCTTGCGGTCCTTTCCCCGCGGGTCCTCGATGCCTGCCTTGCTCAGCCCGACCAGCGCCATGCGCACGCCGAGCACCTGCCCGGGACAGAGATGGCCGTGCACAGCCGCGGACTCCGTAAGCAATCCCGGGAAGCGGGGATCGCTCCCGCTATTATACATGGTAAAACTCATGCAATCACCTCTTTCATTCAGATCTTTTCAGCCTCTCGGGTATGGCACTGCTTTCGAGGCGGATGCG
>JBBIHD010000094.1:1998-6948 GCA_037447195.1 Nitrospirota bacterium
AGCGCCCGTGAGTTCCTCTTCGCTGTAGGCATAGGCAAGGCCGACAGACAGGACATGGGGAACCTTCTGTATCGCCTTCATTCGCTCGATCTCCTCGTCGCCGCCGCTGCCCTCCACGGTCACGATGATCGTGCCTCCCGGGTCCTGGAAGAACACGTCACAGAGGCCCGAGCTCTTCAGCGAGTCAGCGACCTCACCCACCCGCTCCGGGGCTGTTTTGACCACCAGGCTCGATATGTTCATGGTCACTCCGCCCTCACCCCTTCGTTCAGGTTTTCGAGCAGGTTCGAGCTCGTCTTGGCCTTCTTCGTCCGGAAGTCCGCCTTGAAGGTGTTCCTGATCGGCTCCGGGATGCTCACCTGAGGCACATGGCATTGCATGCAGTCGAACCGTTTGCCGTCCAGCTCGCCCTTCAGGTCCCTGCCCGTCCTGATATCGTAAAAGTGGGACTTGGGCAGCGCTGTTGCGCCCATGGCCTCTGCAGCGTCGGGCATGTGGCAGCCCAGGCAGGAATTGTTCGTCTGGGCGATCGGCAGCATGCCGGTCAGGTCGTGGGGGATGAGCGGCGGGCTGTTCTCAAAGGCCCGGCCGATCGGCGTGCTGGAGCCCGGACCTGCCTTCCCGTATTCTCCGTGGGCAGGCTTCACCGCCCCTTCGTCATAGAGCGTCTCCTGCCTGATGCCGATCTCTTCCTCGCTCTTCGGCTTCTTATCGGCAGCAGCGCCGACCGAGGCAAGACCGGCAATGACTGCGGCGCAGAGCAGAACGATCACGGCCTCCTTGCTTGTGTCCATGGCTCAGCCTCCTTCGTGGTCCTGGCGCGCTTTCGCGCGCGATACAGCCCCAAATCGCATCGCCTTTTCGGCGCAGACATCAACGCACCGTCCGCAGTTCGTGCATTCACCCGACAGGACCGCGCCGCTGTGCTTTCCCACCATGGGCAGGACCTGCGGCTCCGGACAGTGCCTGATGCATTCACCGCAGAGCGTGCAGCGGTCCTTCAGATGACGCACCCGCAAAAACCCGTACGTGCCTGCCAGAGCGTAGAACGCGCCAAGGGGGCAGAGGTGGCCGCAGAACCCCTGGCGCTGCACGGAGAGATCGAAAAGGAACAGGGCCAGCACGGCGGTCCAGCCCAGTCCCATGCCGAAAAGGATGCCCCGATGAAGCATCGAGATGGGGCTGATCCATTCAAAGGCAGCGACTCCGAGAAGCGCCGAAAGCACCAGGCTCATGCCCAACACCCAGTAGCGCGCCTTCCGGCTGATGGGACCCCCGCTCAAAGCAGCGCTGGCGTGAGCATCACGGCCGAGGCTGCGCAGACTGCCCGCGAGATCGGCCACCATATTAACGGGGCAGACCCATCCGCAGAATGTCCTTCCACCGATGACGCCGAACAGTACCAGCACGATCCCGCCGCCCAGCAGCGCTTCGGCGGATACCAGGGTCCCTGTGGCGAGGATCTGGAGCAGCGCGAAGGGATCGGCAAGGGGCACAGCATCGAGCAACCGGGAAGAACTGAGGTTGCCCCGAAGGACCTTCCATCCCAGCGCGCTGCCTGCCGCAAAGAGCAGCAGGATCGATACCTGGACCAGCCTGCGGAGGATAAGATAGCGGTGCGGGAAGAGGCGCCTCATTTCAGAATTCCTCCCGGTTCAGGTACTCAAGAGGGTCCTGCCCGCTTCTCGGCGTTGTCGTCGTCACTTCCCCTGCCGAATTGTTGATCCGTTTTTCGTCCGATGCGTCCCAACCCCGCACATAGTACTCCGACGGCTCGCCCATGGCAAGCTCCCGGGGCAGGACAAAGATCGAGGCCTTGCGCGTGACGCAGGCATGTTCGCAGACCCCACATCCCGTACAGTGTTCGCTGTGCACCACGGGCCCCAGGATCGCGTGCTTGCCCGTGCGGTCGTTCTTCAGGTGCTCCACCGTGATCGCCCGGTCGATCACGGGACAGGCCCGGTAGCAGGCGTCGCACTGTATGCCCCAGTAGGCGATGCAGGTCTCCCGGTCGACCACGGCAAGGCCGATCCGGGCGCGGTCGATGTCGAGCTGCTGAACGCCCGCCTTGTCTGGACCGCTCAGGAGCGCCGTATCGAGGGCTCCTGTCGGGCATGCCGCAGTGCACGGTATGTCCCGGCACATGCGGCAGGGCCTTTCGCGCATCCGGAAGTAGGGCGTCCCCAGGGGCCTGCCGTCGCCGGGCCGCGCCATGATCAGCGCATCATAGGGACAGGCCTCGGCGCAGAGTCCGCACTTGGTGCACTTCGCCAGGAACTGGGCTTCCGTCACGGCGCCGGGCGGCCGGAGCACCGTGGGATAGGCTTTCTTGCCGTCTATGAACCCTGCCCAGACCAGTCCGCCCACTGCGGCTGCTCCAGCGCTTCGGGCCAGGCCGAGCAGGAACGATCTTCGATCAGGCGATGAACGATACCCGCTTTCGCGGAAATGACGATCTTCACTCCTCATTCCGAATTCCGCATTCCGAGATCCCCACTCCCAACTCCGAACTCCGCACCTTGATGCCCCTCACCTTTGTCCTCTCCCCTCAGGGGAGAGGGTAGGGTGAGGGGTTGTCCGCATTCTGTACTTATACCTTATACACCTTCACCGCGCACTTCTTGAAGTCCGTCTCCTTCGAGATCGGGCAGGTCGCGTCGAGGGTCACCTTGTTGATGAAGACTTTTTCATCAAAAAAAGGCACAAAAAGCATGCCCCGGGGCGGCAGGTTCCTGCCGCGCGTCTCCACGCGGGCCTTCACCTTGCCCCGCCGCGATTCGATCCAGATGAGATCACCGTCCTTCATCGTGTTCTGCTGTGCGTCCCCGGGATGCATGAAGCAGACCGCTTCAGGCACGGCCCGGAAGAGCTCCGGCACCCGCATGGTCATCGTGCCCGTATGCCAGTGCTCGAGCACCCGTCCGGTGCTGAGCCAGAAGGGATACGCCGCATTCGGCAGTTCCGGCGGATCGATGTAATGCCGCAGGAAGACCTTCGCCTTGTTCAGCAGCTTCACCTTCTCCCCTTCCTTCGGCCCCTTGAGGTCTCCTGACGGTATCTCCTTGAAGGCGTCTCCGTAAAAGGCGAATTGCCCGTGGTTCGCCGCCTTCGCATAGGGATCGTATTCCGCATTGAAGCGCCAGTGCGTTTCCTTTCCGTTCACCACAGGCCACTTGAGGCCGCGGACCTTGTGATAAGTGTCGAAATCGGCGAGGTCATGGGCTTTGCCGAGGCCGAACTTGCGGTACTCCTCCCAGAGATACTTCTGGACGAAGAACCCGTATCCCTTAAAGCCCTCAACGTTCCGACCGTCTCCCGCAGCCTCGGAATTGAGGAACCCCTTTCCCACGGGGTCGGGCCACTTGTGCCGCTTCGCATCCTTGTTGGCAAAGAGGACTTCGAAAAGCGTGTCCGTCTCCCTGTATCCCATCTCCTTCGCCCTGGCCAGCACATCGGGCAGGACGGTCTTGTCATTGATCTTCCACTCCTTCCATACTTCCTTCAGCGTGAAGCGCTTGGCAAACTCCAGGGTCTGCCAGGTGTCGGACATGGAGTTCCCGATGGGAGTCACCTGCTGCCGCCAGTGCTGGGTCCTGCGCTCGGCATTGCCGTAGGCGCCCCACTTCTCGAAGATCATCGCCGCCGGCAGGATCAGGTCAGCCACCTTGGCCGAGATGCTCGGATAGGCGTCGGAGACGACGATGAAATTGTCCATCTCGCGCGCGGCAGTGATCCAGTGCCCCGCGTTCGCGGAGTTCTGCCAGGGATTGTTCACCTGCACCCAGACCCACTTGATCCTGCCGTCCTCGAGGTCCCGGAAGATCTGCATATAGTGGGAGCCTGCCACGGGATTGATCGTGCCTTCGGGCACGCTCCAGATCTTCTCGCTCATCTCGCGGTGTTTGGGATTCATCACGACCATGTCGGCCGGAAGGCGGTGCGCAAAGGTGCCCACCTCGCGCGCCGTGCCGCAGGCGCTCGGCTGGCCCGTAAGGCTGAAGGCTCCGTTGCCGGGCTGGGACTGCTTGCCCAGCAGCAGATGGATAGCGTAGATCTGCTCGTTCACCCAGGTGCCGCGCACGTGCTGGTTGAAGCCCATGGTCCAGAAGCTCACGACCTTGCGGTCCTTCTCGGCGTAGAGATCGGCCAGGGCCGTGAGCTTCTTCTTGAATTCGTCAAGGGGCTCGTCGGCGTCTCCCTTTGCAAGCGGCGCCACGAAATCGAGCGTATAGGGCTCGAGGCCCTTTTTGAACTCTGCGAAGCTGATCGCCCAGTGGCTGCCCGCCTTGCCCACGTTCTTCATCTCCATGCGGTCGCCTTCCTTGTATCCCAGCGACCCCATGGCAGCGGCCTCATCTTTCGTCAGCACCTTGAAGGCCTCGCGGGCCGCCGTATCCAGTTCGGCCTTCAGGTATTTCGGATGGTCGACCGTTGTGCGCAGTCCGTACCCGATGTCCACGGGCCCCGTGGCAAAGACGCAGTTCTTTTCCACGAACTCCCGGTCCATCGCGCCTGAGCGGGTCACGATCTCGCGGAGCAGGTAGTTCTGGACCGCCAGGTCCGCATTCGGCTTGATGACGATCTCGATATCGGCGAGGTTGGAACAGCGGTTCGTGAAGGTCGTCACGTTCACGACCTTGACGCGCTTGGGGTCGGAGAGCTTGCGGTTCGTGATCTTGGACCAGAGCACGGGATGCATCTCGGCCATGTTGGCGCCCCAGAGCATCACCGTGTCGGAATGATGCATGTCATCGTAGTTGCCCGCCGGCTCATCAATGCCGAAGACCTGCATGAAGGCGGCCACGGCGCTCGCCATGCAGTGGCGGGCGTTGGGGTCGATGTTGTTGCTCCGGAAGCCGGCTTTTATGAGCTTTACCGCTGCGTAGCCTTCCATGATGGTGTACTGGCCCGAGCCGAACACGGCAACGCCCGTGGGGCCGAGGTCGGCGT
>JBBIHD010000094.1:6961-8006 GCA_037447195.1 Nitrospirota bacterium
TAGTATTTCTTGAACTGCTTCGCCATCTCGTCGAGGGCCTTCTTCCAGGTGACGGGCCTGAACTTTCCCTTCTTGTCGAACTGGCCCCTGGCGTTCACGCGCATGAGCGGCTCGGTCAGCCGGTCGGCGCCGTAGATGATCTTGGCGTTGAAGTATCCCTTGATGCAGTTCAGTCCCATGTTCACCGGCGCAATGGGGTCGCCCTTGACCGCCACGATGCGGTCCCCCTTGACGGCCACCATGATCCCGCAGCCGGTTCCGCAGAAGCGGCAGACCGACTTGTCCCAGCGCCATCCCGCCTCGGTCTGCTTTGCCGCGGCCAGGAGCTCTTCGGGCACGGCAATACCCGCTGCAGTGGCAGCGGCAACCGCGGCAGCAGACTTGATGAACTCACGCCTTGAGAGTGACATGGTTGCCTCCTGTGGACGTACGCACGGTCATCACGTTCCCCTGGAGCCGGAGCGATCGGGGCTTTTGATTGCTTGTTTAAGGAGTGATAATGAAGGTCTCGGAACCTGCAGCTGCCGACAAGGCTTCATCATCGACCATTCCTTGAAGCGAGGAGGATCGATGCGTCCGATCGAGCGATATTCTGCACTTGCCTGGAGCGGATGTAAAGAATGCTGATGACCCGGGGCAGCACCAGTGTTGCGATCCATGGCCGATGCCCGGGTTTTTCAGCAGGGGGCTTGGTAAAAAGTTTATCGGGAAACAGCTTCTGTGTCAAGGTAGAGGTAATTGAGGAACAGCGGCCAATATATGTACTGCTTTAGTTTTAATACGGTGAACAAATCCCATCACCCCCTCGCCGTTTCCTGGCCATGATCAGAACGGCACTCTGCCATCCTTTTTAATAATCTTCAGCCCATAGGGACAGACAGCTGAGCAGATGCCGCAGATGCGGCCTTGCTGGTATTGGCTATAATGCTCCTTCTTCCATCGATCGCAGGCCCCGGGGTCGAGCATCTCTTCGCGCGGCAGGCCCGCTGACCAGGCGTTTCCTTTCAGTACCCGGGCAGGACAGGCCTCGACGCAGATGATGCAG
>JBBIHD010000095.1:0-7981 GCA_037447195.1 Nitrospirota bacterium
TGAACAATGGATTGAGTACGACGTTAAGATGTCGTCTCAATCCTGATAGGTTCGAAAGGGGCCCTGAAGCGGCCCCTCAACACCGTGTTCTATGCTTTAACTCGTAATCGATAACAGTTTTGGAAGCGAGAAGTGAGGATTAGTAGGTGTAATCAGCAGCTCGCTAACCCCCTCCACTATTCAACACCCCGGCGTACTATTCGAAAATCGAATACCTCCGACTTCGATAATCGGATATCGTCCTGCACTCTTCTGTCTCTCAGGCATCGACCATCTGCGCCCGTCTCTTCCCTAACCTGCTGAACTTCCGCGCACTTTTCCGCCTCGTGCCTCGTCCCTCGTCGGCCCTTGCATTCTGGCACGGGCAATGCACTATACCCCCCAGAAACCACGAAGCACCTGCAGCCGCTTCTTCCTGATAAAGGAGCATGCAATGGCTCACAGCTGGTGGCAATGTATGAAAAGCATATTCGGCATGAATACCAAGAACGGGCAGCGCTCTTTGCATCCTGCCCTCCGGAAGCGCGGCCTGGTGACGGAGCGGCTGGACAACAAGACGCGCAAGCTTTCACCGCTTATGACCGTTCGGCTGGCCCCGGAAAGCCTGGCCGAGGACCTGCAGCGATCAGCAAGGCGCTCCGCCCCGTTGAAGCGGCAGGAACAGCTCCGCCTGGAATGGTACGGACTGACCGATGTGGGAAGCGTGCGGGACCACAACGAGGATTCCTTCTTCTGCACGGGCATCGAGGACACGGGCCTGTTCATTGTCGCCGACGGCATGGGAGGACATGATGGCGGCGAGGTGGCGAGCCGGCTGGCCGTCGAAACGGTCTGCAATGAGCTGCGCGACAGGGCGAAGCGGGAAAGCGACCCCATCGCCCTGATCGAGAAGGCCGTGCTGGCGGCGAACAAGGCGGTGATCAGCGCGGGAACGAAGAAGTGCTCGAACATGGGGACCACGCTGGGCGTGGCGCTGCTGTCCGAAGGGGGCGCATACATCGCGAATGTGGGCGACAGCAGGGCCTACTGGATCAAGAACGGCTCGATCAGCCAGGTGACGGAGGACCATTCCCTCGTGGCAAAGCTGGTGGCCGCGGGAAAGATCACGAAGGAAGAGGCGCGGAACCACCCAAAATCGAACCTGCTCTATCGCACCATCGGGTCCGATGAGAACGTCAAGGTCGACACCTACCATCTCGACCTGGAGAAGGGCGGCGCGCTGCTGCTCTGTTCTGACGGCCTCTGGGGTGAAGTGCGGGACGAGGACATACACCGGGCCTGCATGGCGGAAAAGGACCTGAAAGCTGTCTGCGGCAGGCTCGTACAGATGGCGAACGACAGCGGCGGCAAGGATAATATCACCGTGGTGGCAGTGAGGGCCAGGTGAGGCGAGTGCGGAATGCGGAGTTAGGAGTGCGGAGTGCTGAGTTGGGAGTTCGGAGTTGGGAGTTCGGAGTGATGGGCGAGAAGAGAAATGCAGAACTTATACATATCGGGTAATGAAGATCACAAGATAGAAGAAAAGGAGGCACTCTCATGAAAAGCGAATTGAACATACGATGCGCCATGAACAAGGACGCAGCGCCGGTCACCGGCGCGGAGCAGGCGGTCTATGCGCTCGTGGACATCACGTCCGGCGGCGGCAAGGTCTTCGGGACCATGCCGGCCAATTTCGGGCTGGTGCTCGACCGGAGCGGGTCCATGGACGGCGAAAAGATGGACAACCTGAAAGAGGCCGTGGGATACGTGGCAGACCACCTGAGCGACAATGATCTCGTGTCGGTAACGATCTTCGACGACCAGGTGGAGACGGTGATCCCGAACCAGGCGGCAAAGAACCGCGGCGACATCAAGAGCAAGGTCGAGAAGGTCATTCCCCGCGGCGGCACGCAGATCTCCGACGGACTGCGGGCCGGACTTGCCGAAGTGAAGAAGGGCCATTCGGCAGGCAGGGTGAACCGGGTGCTGCTGCTGACCGACGGCCAGACCTGGGACGATGAGGACGCCTGCCTGCGGCTCGCCGAGGAGGCGGGCAGGCAGAATGTGGCGATCACGACCATCGGCATCGGCGAGGAATGGAACGAAAAGCTGCTGCTCCAGATCGCTGAGAAGTCGCAGGGTAATTCCCACTGGATCCAGAACCCTATAGCCATCCTGGACGCGTTCCGCCAGGAAGTGGAAGGCATGCAGGCTGTTGCGGCGGTGAACCTGAAGCTCACGGCACGGCTCAGCCCGGGCGTGAAGCCGGTGAAGGTCTACTCAACGGTGCCCATGATATCCGATATCAGCGCCAAGGCAGTGAACGGCCAGGGCGTGACAGCGGCCCTGGGCGCCCTGGACGGCAAGCTGGGCCAGAAGGTGCTGATCGAGATGCGCGTACCGGCCCATGCAGCAGGCACCTTCCGCCTGGGACAGGTGGAGATCACCTATGATGTTCCCTCGAAGGGGGCGAAAGCGCAGAGCGTCAAGGCAGACCTCTCCCTTCTGTTCACCGACGACGCCGCAAAAGCGGCAAAAGTGAACGCCGAAGTGATGAACCTGGTGGAGAAGGTGAGCGCCTTCAAGCTCCAGACGCGCGCGCTTACCGAGGCCGAGGCGGGCAATATCGCGGGCGCGACCCAGAAGCTCCAGGCAGCGGCAACGATCCTGCTGGACCTCGGCGAGGACGATCTTGCCAGGGCGGCGCAAACGGAGATCCTGACGCTCAAGAAGACGGGCGTGCTGACCGCGGCAGGCACCAAGAAGCTGGAGTACGGCACGCGGAAGCTCACGATGGCTTTGACAGAGGCCATGAAGTAGTGCGGAATGGCGAGTGCGGATTGCGGAATGAGAGCCGCGATAGGCGCTGAACAGGTGCAGTGAACGAACAGTAAACAATGCGGTGAAAAGAATGGGCGGTGCGGACGCATTAAACTCCACACTCCGCATTCCGAACTCCGCAATTCGGGAAGGAGGATACGACAATGATGTGCAAAGAATGTCAGATGGAGAACATTGATGGTGCGCTCTTCTGTGAAGAGTGCGGAGCAAAGCTGGATGCAGTGGAGCCGATGGACGAGGCGGTGTTCGGCGGCGAAGGCGACGGTCAGCTGATCCTCACGTCCAAGAGCGGCGAGAGCTTCGATGTGTCGAGCAAGGACGAGGTGGTGATCGGCCGCGAAGACCCCGTGAGCGAGGTCTTCCCCGATGTTGACCTTACCACCCTCGGCGGCATGGACAGCGGGGTGTCGCGCAAGCATGCGGTCATCCACCGGTCCAACGGGGCCTATACCATCGAGGACCTGGGCTCCACGAACGGCACCTACGTCAACAAGAAGCGGATCCAGCCCAATCAGCCGCAGTCCATCAAGTCCGGCGACGAACTCCGGTTCGGCAAGCTGGCCCTGTCGGTCCAGGCGGCGTAACAGGAATGCGGAGTGCGGAATGCGGAATGCGGAGTGAAGGTTCCCGTGAGGATCAAATCTCGGCCTTCAGCCCGCTCCGCTCCGCACGTCCGTGACGGAGACGGTCATGTCAAAGCTGATGAACATACTGCACCCTGCCCTGGCAGGCGCCCTTGGCGGAGCCGCGGCCTGGGTATTCATACTTGCGCTGTCCTCATCAACGGGCGGCGGCCTGCTCGTCGAGCTGCTGCTCGGCGCGCTGACAGGCCTCTGCATCGGCGGGTTCATCTGGAGCCGCGAGTCCGTGACAGGCAGGCAGTTCACGGCAGCGCTCACCAGGGCGGGGCTCGGGGCCGCGGCGGGCTTTCTGGGCGGCGCGGCCGGAGCGCTGGCCGGCACAACGCTCTTTACAGCCATGGGCGGGTTCATTGTCGAGTCCGGCGGATTTCCGCCGTCGCTGGGCATCGCGCTGGCCCTGTCCCTCGGCTGGAGCCTGCTCGGCGCCGCGGTCGGCGCGAGCGGCGGCCTGATGATACGGTCGCGGGAGCGGACGCTCTACGGACTTGCCGGAGGCTCCCTGGGCGGGTTTCTGGGCGGGCTGCTGTTCTTTGCGATCTCATCGACCAGCAACTGGTCGATCCTGGTGGGGCTGTCCCTGCTCGGCCTGTGCATAGGGGCCTTCATCAGCCTTGTGGAAGAGGCCTTTGTGTCTGCCAGGGTGAAAGTGATCAAGGGGCGCCATGTGGGCCGGGAGTTTCCGCTGCTCAAAGAGACGAGCATGATCGGCAGGGACGACCGTTCTGATGTCTGCCTCTCGGGCGCCGAGGGCGTGGGCATGGAGCACGCAGTGATCAAGAGGATGAAAGGCCGCTTCTCCATCGAGAGCAACAAGCAGGGCACGGGAGTCTACGTGAACCATGCACTGACGGACCACAGCAAGCTTGTGGACGGGGACGTGATCCGCGTGGGCGCGGCCGGGTTCACCGTGCTGCACACGCCATGTTCAACGCGGCGAAGAAGGCCGCAGTGCTGGCGGCGGTCGCGCTGCTCGGCGCACTTTCGCTCCCCGGCGGAAACGCCGCCTGGGCAGGAGAGGCCGCGCAGGCGCGGATCACCCAGTTCGACGTAAGCTCCTTTCCGTCGGTCACGGCCTACCTGTCCGTGCTTGACCGGGAAGGCAAGCCCCTGCACGGCCTGGCCAGGACCGATGTCTCGCTCATGGAGAACGGCAAGCCCATGGCGCTGAGCGGGATGACCATGTCGGGCTCGACAGGGAAGCGCGAGCCTTTGGCCCTCGCCATTGTGGTGGACCGCAGCGGGTCCATGGCCGGCGCCAAGATCGCCCATGCCCGGGATTCGGTCCTGCGGTTCATTTCCCTGATGGAGAAGGGGGACCGGGCGTCCCTCTATGCCTTCAGCGATGACGTGAGCGAGGTCCAGTCGCTCTCGGGGGACCAGGATAAACTGAAATCAGCGGTCCGCACCATTGCCACCGGCGGCAATACATCTCTCTATGACGCGATCGCGCGGGGTGTGGATTCCGTGGACGGCCTGAGCGGCAGAAAGGCCGTGGTCGTGCTGTCCGACGGGATTGCGAACCGGGGAGCGATGACCATCGACCAGGCCATCGACGGAGCAGTGAAGAGCTATGTTTCGGTCTACGTGATCGGGCTGGGCGAGGACGTGCGCGCGGCGCGGCTCGAGCGGATAGCGAACGAGACAGGCGGGTCATACTTTTTCACGCCTACTTCAGAAGGCCTGGCAGCGATCTACGAGACCATCAGCCGGAGGATACGGAACGAATACGTGCTGCGCTTTACCACCGAGCGGCGCGGTGAATATCTCCGGAACGTATCAGTGGCCCTTGCGCCGGGTCTGACCGCAAGGCGCGGTTATTTCCAGCCGCGGTCGTCATTGTTCGGCGCAGGCAGCAAACCGTCGGCATGGGCCTACCTGGTCCCGCTTCTGAGCATCATGGGGCTGCTGGCCGTGTCCCTGCGGGCGCTGGAGCGCTTCCACCGGACCGGCCACCTGAGCGTTGTGGCGGGCAGGGCTTCGAAGAAGGAGCTCGACATCATTGCATCGGTGTCTATCGGCAGGGACGAGCGGAACACTCTCGGCCTCTTCCGCGACGACAAGGTGGAGCAGACCCATGCCGAGGTCCGGAAGGACAACGGGCGCTATGTGGTCCAGGACCGGGGCACCGCCTCAGGCACCTATGTGAACGCGAAGAAGATAGCAGGCGTCCAGGCCCTCACGGACGGCGACATCATCAGCATCGGCTCGGCGCGGATCGTGTTCAGCCAGGGAAGCAGGCAGGCCTGTCCTGGCTGCGGCGGCGCGCTCCGGAGCAATGCGAAGTTCTGTCCCAAGTGCGGAATGCGGATTGGGGAAGCCGAAAAGGCGCTAAAGTGATGGGGGATGCCATCGTAAAAAACTGAGTTAACCACAGAGCCAGGTCGGGCACGGAGGAAAGTCCCTTCACTCTTAATATGATATTTCTTTCCAGGACTTGACATGGTTGCGCGAATGTTTGAAAAGCAATTTAGGCCGCAAAAAGGCGCAAGAAGCGCAGAATAAAAATCTAACAGGTTGTTGAAAAAGGCCACTTATGCGTCATTGCGAGGAGCATAAGCGACGAAGCAATCTCGTATTTGTTTGAAATTCTTAACTACGAGTTTGCTTCGCGGCGTTTATCCCGACTTGTCGGGGATCGCAAAGACCCCAAAAATAGTTTTTCAACAGCCTGCTAAAGCTTTTTTGTTTTTCTTGCGTCTTTTGCGCATCTTTGCGGCAAAACCTCTTTTGGTATTTTGGTTGCGGCTGGAGGCCGCGCTATGTCTCTCTCCGTGTCTCGGTGCCTCCGTGGTGGATTTATACTTTTTGCGAATTGCGGCTGGAGGCCGCGCCATGAACAGGGTCCTGAAAAACAGATACGAAGTCCAGAGCGTCCTCGGCAGGGGCGGGATGGGCTGCGTCTACAAGGTGGCTGATCGCCAGCAGCGCGGCGCGATCAGGGCGGCGAAGGAGCTGCAGGCCGGCGGCATCCCGGACGAGCGGAAAGCCGAGTCCCTTGTCCAGTTCCAGACCGAAGCGCGGATCCTGGCCCGCCTGACGCACCCCAACCTGCCGAAAGTTTTTGATTACTTCAGTCTGGGGGGAAAATACTATATCATCATGGAATATGTCCGGGGCAAGACCCTGGAGCAGATACTCAATGCCCGGCAGGGCAAGCCCATCGAGGAGCGGGTTGTGCTCTCCTGGGCGCTCCAGATCTCCAGGGCCATGCATTTCCTGAGCGTCCAGAAGCCCCAGCCCATCGTATTCCGGGACCTCAAGCCGTCGAACATCATGATCGACCGGAGCGGCAGGGTGAAGCTGATCGACTTCGGCATCGCCCGGTTCTTCAAGGAGGACAAGAGCGAAGACACCTACGTCTACGGAACGCCGGGCTATGCAGCACCGGAGCAGTACGGCACCGGCCAGACCGACGTGCGTTCGGACATCTTCTCCCTGGGCGCCACGATGCACCACTGCCTCACCGGGAAGAACCCTTCGGACAATCCCCTGGACTTCGACGACCCGCACAAGCTGAATCGACGCATCAGCCGCGCTGCCTCGGGAATCGTCATGCGCGCGCTGGCGCAGGACCGGGAAAAGCGGTTCCGGAGCGCCCTGGAAATGAAGCAGGCAGTGCAGCGTGCTCTTTTCGAGTCGGCAGGCAAGCCCCGGGGAGGCGGGCAGGTCATCGAGGCCCGGGCCGGCAAGCCCATCACGCTGCCGGCGTTCCGCAAGACCTGCTGGGTCAGCGTGCCGGTCACCGCATTGGGATGCAGCGGCCAGACCGGCGTGCTCTCGACGGACGATCTCTGGATCCAGCCGCGGCCCCGCGCCTTCGGGCCTGATGCGGCGCGGCTCCTCTTCCGCGTCGAGAGCGGCATGCTCAAGCCGGGTAGGGATTACCGGCCCCACATCACCATCACCACCGACGGCGGCATGTTCAAGCCCGTGCTGCTGTTCAGGAAGTCCTGGCCCTGGATCGTGGCCCAGGCGGCTGCGCTGCTCGGCCTCCTGGCCTACGGGATGCACCTGTTCGGACGGTGGTAGCAGGGAATGCGGAATGCGGAGTGAGAAAGGTACTAAAACTCCAGTCCCTTCCTCTGCGCATAGCGCCGGAAGATCTCCTCGATATCGTTTTCATCCAGTCCATTCAGAAGCGCTTCTGCCACCAGGTCCTCCGCGGGAAGATCGCTCTGTGGGTCCACGTCGAAGACGCGTGACAGGAGCTGCTTGCTCAGGTTGCCGTTCAGCAATCCTTTTGCCGTTGACGACAGGAGATGGAAGACGTTCGAGTTCTTGCGCAGGAGCCGCAGAACGCAGCGAAGGATGAACTGTTTTTTGCCGGGTTCGATGGGCATATGATGCTCAAGTACCAAATAACAAACAACAAATCTCAAATAAACTGCAATGGTCAAAGATGATGACCTCGTAAAAAGTCAGAATCCACCACGGAGACACAGAGACACGGAGAAAAAATTAAGTGAACTGCTCAGGTCTGTCTCACACAAAGCCACAAAGCTCACGAAGAAAGGCTTTAA
>JBBIHD010000096.1:0-7798 GCA_037447195.1 Nitrospirota bacterium
CCGAATTCGTCGAGTTCTGCAGAAGCAGCGTGCTGGTGGGCCATGTGGTCTCCATCGACCTGGCCTTTCTCAGCCAGGAGGCAAAGCGGGTCCTGGGGGCCGCCCTGGAAAACCCTGTTGTGGACACTTTCGCGCTGTACCGGTGGCTCCGGAAGCGGGAAGACAACACCTGCGCCTATTATGACGGCAACGGCGAGGATGCCGCGCTCTATGCCCTGGCGGAACGCTATCAGATCTCCGTGGACAGCGCCCATAATGCCCTGAGCGACGCCTTTGTGACGGCCCAGCTGTTCCAGCGTTTTCTGGCGCAGCTGCCCGGCCTGGGCATTCGCACGGTGCGCGACCTGCTCAGGATCGCCGTGCCCTGAATTTCGCCGGGGAGACAGCGCTTCTGACTGAGGCAACTTGCGTTTTCGTCAGGCTATAACAAGAAAGCAACATCAAGATCCTGGTTTTCGCGCAAAGGCGCAAAGGTGCGCCAAAGAAAGAACAAGGATTTGCATCATCGGTCTGAGGCGAAGCCTTGCTATATGTACATTCCGGACCGGCCCGAGTTGAGGGGCCCGTCCGCACAAGGAGGTGGAAAGGGGGAGAACGAGGGGCGGCATGCAGCGCCAGCAGGCTGGCGCAGGGCTTCAATGGATCATATCACAATCATTCGCAAGGGAGGAAGATCATGGTAACAAAAGAAACGCAGACAGCATACTGGAAGGAGAACCTTACGTACATCGTCATTCTGCTGACGATCTGGTTCGTCGTGTCCTATCTTTTCGGCATCATCATGGCCGACACGCTCGATACCATCAGGCTCGGCGGCTTCCCTCTGGGATTCTGGTTCGCCAGCCAGGGGTCAGAGATCACTTTCGTGGTGCTCATCGCCGTGTATGTGAAGCTCATGAACCGGCTCGACCAGAAATACGACGTGCACGAGCGGTAGTTTCTCGCTGAGCGGGATCCGTCTCAGACAGACCAAGCCGGAAGGCAAGAAACCTTTACGAAAGGGGAGTATCGAATGAGTATCTTAGCATGGACCTGGATCATCGTAGGGCTGTCGTTTGCCCTTTATATCGGCATCGCCATCTGGGCGAAGGCCAAAACGACGGGCGACTTCTATGTCGCCGCAAAGCAGGTGCATCCCGTTCTGAACGGCATGGCAACGGGCGCGGACTGGATGTCGGCGGCCTCCTTCATCTCCATGGCGGGCATGATCGCCTTCCTGGGCAGGGACGGGGCCATGTACCTCATGGGCTGGACCGGCGGCTACGTGCTGCTTGCCATGCTGCTGGCGCCCTATCTCCGGAAGTACGGCAAGTACACGGTGCCCATGTTCGTGGGCGAGCGCTACTATTCGCAGAGCGCCCGCGTCGTGGCCGTGGTGTGCGCCATCTTTGTGTCCTTCGTCTATGTCGCCGGCCAGATGCGCGGCGTGGGCGTGGTCTTCTCGCGCTTCCTTGAAGTGGACATCACCCTGGGCGTGATCATCGGCATGGCCATTGTCTTTTTCTACGCCGTCATGGGCGGCATGAAGGGCATCACCTACACCCAGGTGGCCCAGTATGTGGTGCTGATCACGGCCTACATGATCCCGGCCATCTTCATCTCCATCATGCTCACGGGCAATCCGGTGCCGCAGATCGGCTTCGGCAGCTCGCTCAGCGAGAACGGCATGGCCATGCTGAACACCAACGCGGGATATCTGCTGGACAAGCTGAACGGCCTGCACACGGAGCTCGGGTTGTCGGCCTATACGTCCGGGGGCGGCAAGAGCACCATCGACGTGTTCATGATCACCCTCGTGCTGATGGTCGGCACGGCCGGCCTGCCGCACATCATCATCCGCTTCTTCACCACGCCGACCATCAGGGGCGCCCGCTCCTCGGCCGGCTGGGCACTGCTGTTCATCGCCATCCTGTACACCACGGCGCCCGCCGTGGCGGCCTTTGCTAAGCTCAACCTTATCAAGACCGTGCAGAACAAGACCTACGCAGAAGCTCCGTCGTGGTTCAAGAACTGGGAAAAGACGGGCCTCCTCGCCTGGGCTGACAAGAACGGCGACGGGAAGATCCAGTTCGCCAAGGGCGAGCCCTTCAAGGGCAAGCTCGTGTTCGCCAAGGATGCGGCGGGCAAGGTCATGACGGGCAAGTACGGCGAGCGCGTCGTGGCCAGCGAACTGACGGCCACGGCCAACGAGCTGTATATCGACCGCGACATCATCGTGCTGGCGAATCCCGAGATCGCGAAGCTGCCGGCCTGGGTGGTGGCGCTCGTGGCCGCCGGCGGACTGGCGGCGGCGCTCTCGACGGCAGCGGGACTGCTCCTGGTCATTGCCTCGGCGCTCTCCCATGACCTGATCAAGAACGTGATCGCGCCGAACATCTCGGAAAAAGCCGAGCTGGTATACGCGCGCCTGGCCGCAGGCCTGGCCGTCCTGGTTGCCGGCTACCTGGGCATCTATCCGCCCGGGTTCGTGGCCCAGGTGGTGGCCTTCGCCTTCGGTCTGGCCGCGTCGTCCTTCTTCCCCGTGATCATCATCGGCATCTTCTGGAGGCGCGCGACCAAGGAAGCGGCCATGGCCGGCATGCTGAGCGGCATCATCTTCACGGCCGCCTACATCATCTACTTCAAGTTCATGAACCCCGCGGCGAACGTGCCGGCCAACTGGCTCTGGGGCATCTCGCCCGAGGGCATCGGCGCCGTGGGAATGGCGATCAACCTGATCGTGATGGTCGTCGTGTCGAAGTTCACGAAGGAGCCGCCGCAGCACGTGCAGGACATGGTGGCCGGCCTCCGGTATCCCCGGGAGTAGTGTCCGCGTACCTCCGATAGAACACAGAGGCCACTGGTATGACCGGCCAGGGGTCAGGGGAGAATCCTCCCTTGACCCCCGGCCGTTTTTCTTCTACACTACAGCAATAATTCTGAAAAAAGCATTTGGACGCGGATAAAATCAGGAACGTCTGATAAAATCAAAAGAAACCTACGGTTAATTCTTGAAAAAGAACTCACCTGCAAGGTGAAAGGCTTTTCAGGACAAAAGCATTTGCCTTTTCAGGGTTTATCCGCTTTTTCCGTGTCCCAACTGCCGTTTTTAGGATAAGCGCTCATTTGCAATCCCTGTTCCCGCAGTCGTTGACGCGGGGACCGCATCGAGGAAGGAGGGTAAGGAATGTCAAAAGAAAGCATTGATGTGCTGCTTTCCGAGAAGCGCACCTTTGCGCCGTCCAAGGAATTCAGCAAGAACGCCCATGTCAAGGACATGAAGGAGTACGAAAAGCTGTACAAGCAGTCCGTTGACAGCCCTGAGAAGTTCTGGGGAGAGATGGCGGAAAAGAACCTCACCTGGTTCAAGAAGTGGGACAAGGTGCTGGACTACGATTTTACGAAGCCCTACATCAAGTGGTTCAGCGGCGGCAAGATGAACGCTTCGTACAACTGCATTGACCGGCACCTCACGTCGGCAACGCGGAACAAGGCGGCCATCATCTGGGAGGCCGACGACGGCAGCTACAAGTCCTACACCTACCAGCAGGTGGCCTACGAGGTGAACCGCTTCGCCAACGTGCTGAAGAAGCAGGGCGTCAAGAAGGGCGACCGGGTGACGCTCTATCTGCCCATGATCCCCGAGCTTGCCTTCTCCATGCTGGCCTGCGCCCGCATCGGCGCCATCCACTGCATCGTCTTCGGCGGCTTCTCGTCCCAGGCCCTGCGGGACCGCATTAACGACAGCGGCTCCACGGTGCTCGTGACGGCCGATGAAGGCGTCCGGGGCGGCCGCAAGGTGCCCCTGAAGGCCAACGTGGACACGGCGCTGCAGGAAAGCCCGAGCGTCAAGAAGGTGATCGTGGTGAAGCGCTCGGCCGGCGACATCGACATGGAGCCGGGCAGGGACTTCTGGTGGCACGAGGAAATGACCGCGAAGGACATCTCGAACACCTGCGAGCCCGAGCAGATGGACGCCGAGGACCCGCTCTTCATCCTCTACACCTCGGGCTCCACAGGCAAGCCCAAGGGCGTGCTGCATACCACGGGCGGGTACCTGCTCTATACGATGATGACCTTCAAGTGGATCTTCGACTACCATGACGAAGACATCCACTTCTGCACGGCCGACATCGGCTGGGTCACGGGCCACAGCTACATCGTCTACGGGCCCATGGCAACGGGCGCCACGACGCTCATGTTCGAGGGCATCCCGTCCTATCCGGACCCGGGCCGGTTCTGGGACATCTGCGACAAGCACCGCGTGAACATCCTGTACACGGCTCCCACGGTGATCCGCGCGCTGATGCGCGAGGGCGAGCAGTGGGTCCAGAAGTACGATCTCTCGTCGCTGCGCGTGCTCGGCTCGGTGGGCGAGCCCATCAACCCCGAGGCGTGGATGTGGTACCACATGAACGTGGGCAAGGGCAAGCTGCCCATCGTGGACACCTGGTGGCAGACCGAGACGGGCGGCATCCTGATCACGCCGCTGCCCGGCGCAATGACCACGAAGCCCGGTTCGGCCTGCAGGCCCTTCCCGGGCGTCGTTCCCAAGGTCGTGAAGGAAGACGGATCACCCGCCGCGGTGAACGAAGGCGGCTACCTGGTCATCGACAAACCCTGGCCCGGCATGCTGCGCGGCACCTACGGCGACCCCGAGAACAAACGCATCAAGGAGGTCTACTTCAGCCGCTTCGCGGGCAAGTACTTCACCGGCGACGGCGCCCGCATCGACGAGGACGGCGACTTCTGGCTCATGGGCCGCATCGACGACGTGGTGAACGTGTCGGGCCACCGGCTCGGCACGGCCGAAGTGGAGTCCGCGCTCGTGAGCCACGAGAAGGTGGCAGAGGCGGCAGTGGTCGGTTTCCCCCACGACATCAAGGGCGAGGGCCTCTATGTGTTCGTGACGCTGAAGGAGGGTGTGCAGGCTTCGGACGATCTCAAGAAGACCCTGGTAGGCCACGTGCGGACCGTCATCGGCCCCATCGCATCGCCGGACAAGCTGCAGTTCGCACCCGGCCTGCCGAAGACCCGCAGCGGCAAGATCATGCGGCGCATCCTGCGCAAGATCGCCCACAACCAGCTCGAGGACCTGGGCGACACGTCGACGCTCGCTGATCCGTCCGTTGTGGACTCGCTCGTGAAGGGACGGATCGCCTGATCCGTTTTCCGGCATCGCATTGCAACGGCGGGGACTCTTCCCCGCTGTTTTTTTTTGCCCTGGGTGCCTTGGGACGAAGGCTTTGTGATCTCATCATCACACGGCAACAGTTGCAGCAGGCGCAAATGAGAGAGGAATTTTTCAAATCAGTGCATTCCTGTTACTGGACCGTGCTGTCTTAGCCGCGCTGGATAGTAATACTTTAATTGTATGGTTTGGCCGGCTTATTTATCTCCCCCCAGTGCTCCGATGATGATATAATAAAAAACACAACTGTGAATTTTCATCTCGCCGGATTCGTATCGTCCCCTGATGCATCTCCTCAAAGCTGCCATAGTATTTTGATCCACCGCTTTCCGAAGACGCAGGCTCTGCATCCTGTGCGAGGCAGCGGTGTTCATGCCGTCCCTGTATTAACACGTTTCTGCGTGAATCGGTACAATCAGTTCCGTCCTATTCATATTTCAGGATCTGCCGGGTTTGGAGTGGGTGGTCTTATCGTCCTCTGTAGCTCAGTTGATCGGGATTGCATCGGCTTTTTTCATAGCCTCTCTGCATTCCCATGGAAAAATTTAGGCGCGCGACCGAGTCCGAGGGTCAAACATTTCGGACTGTTTGAGTCCGCAGGACGAGTTTCCGAAATGTACCGAGGACGACCGAGCAAGCCGTAAAAAATTTTCGTCGGGCGCCCTTCTTTCGGTCACCTTTCTTGGGCGCGCAAGAAAGGTGACAAAAAACTCCTGGATTATATAGCGGAAATCAACACAGAGACAATTTAGCGGCCCACATAAAAGCCAGAAGACCCCTATTTTATCGCATTGAAGGAGGGCATTGCTATGGGAGTGTCGAGAAGGGATTTTCTCAAGATCTCCGGCGGCACGGCGCTGCTCGGGTCCCTTGGGACGGCGCTTGATGCCGCGGCCGATGAGGACCAGCAGCTGCGGATCAAGGACGCGAAAGAAACAAAGACCATCTGTCCCTACTGTTCCGTCGGATGCGGCATCATCGTTCATACCAAGGACGGCAAGGTGGTGAACACCGAGGGCGACCCGGACCACCCCGTGAGCGAAGGCACGCTCTGTTCCAAGGGCGCGTCGCTCATCTCGATCATCAACAATCCCACGCGGATCACCAAGCCCCGCCATCGCGCGCCGGGCGCATCGGACTGGAAAGAGGTGGAGTGGGACTGGGCGCTCGACCGTATCGCCAAGCTCGTCAAGGATTCGCGCGACAAGTCCTTTGTCCGCACCGCAAAGAACAAGGTTAAGGAAAAGGGACCTGACGGAAAGGAAGTGACCACGGTCAAGGACCTCGTGGTCAACCGCACCGACGGGATCGCCCATATCGGCAGCGCGGCGCTGGACAACGAGGAGTGCTACCTGCTCCAGAAACTGGTCCGGTCCTGGGGCCTGGTGGCAGTCGAGCACCAGGCGCGCATCTGACACTCCGCAACTGTAGCGGCTCTGGCAGAGTCGTTCGGACGCGGTGCTATGACGAACCACTGGAACGATTTCAAGAACTCCGACGTGATCCTGGTCATGGGTGCGAACCCCGCTGAGAACCATCCCGTATCTATGAAATGGGTGATGCGCGCCAAGGAAAAGGGCGCGAAGTTCATCGTGGTGGACCCCCGGTACACCCGGTCGGCGGCGCAGGCAGACCTCTTTGTTCCCATGCGCTCCGGAACGGACATTCCCATCCTGGGCGGGCTGATCAAGTACATCATCGACAACAAGCTCTACTTCAGGGACTACCTCGCTTCCTATACGAACGCATCGTTCCTGGTGAACCCCGATTTCAAGGGGCCCGGCGAGCTGAACGGCCTCTTCTCGGGCTATGACATCGAAGGTAGGAAGTATGACAAGGCCACCTGGTCCTTCCAGATGGACGAGAACGGCCTGCCGAAGAAGGACCCAGGCCTCAGCAACCCCAACTGCGTGTTCCAGCTCCTGAAGAAGCATTATTCCCGCTACACGCTCGACGTCGTCTCCGACATCTCGGGCTCGCCGAAGGACAAGCTTGAGGCCTTCTATAAGATGTACGCCTCCACGGGCAGGCCCGACAAGGCAGGCACGGTGCTGTACGCCATGGGCTGGACCCAGCACACCGTGGGCACCCAGAACATCCGGGCCATGACGATCATCCAGTTCCTGCTGGGCAACATGGGCGTGGCAGGCGGCGGCGTGAACGCGCTGCGCGGCGAATCGAATGTGCAGGGGTCCACGGACCACGGCATCCTGTTCCACATCCTGCCGGGTTATCTGCCGGCGCCGAGGGCCTCATGGTCCGATCTCGCCACCTACATCGAGAAGAACACTCCGAAGACAAAGGACCCCAAGAGCCTCAACTGGTGGTCCAACCGGGGCAAGTATATCACGAGCTACCTGAAAGCCATCTACGGCGGAAAAGCAACAAAGGAGAGCGACTTCGGTTATGCCTGGCTGCCGAAGCTTGACGAGGGCATGAACCTGTCCTGGCTCATGCTCTTCGACGCCATGTTCAAGGGCAAGTATGAAGGCTTCTTTGCCTGGGGCCAGAACCCGGCCTGCTCGGGCTCGAACGCAGGCAAGGTGCGCAAGGCCCTCGGTAAATTGAAGTGGATGGTGAATGTGAACCTCTTCGACAACGAAACGGGATCCTTCTGGAAAGGACCGG
>JBBIHD010000097.1:0-7762 GCA_037447195.1 Nitrospirota bacterium
ACGGCAATGCACGTGGCAGCCAGGGGAACATCGAGGCGAAGCTCATCGGCGATCACGAGCGACAGGACCATAACGGGCATGGCGCCCTCGAGCGCAACGGCCTTGAGCGTCTCGCCCGCAATGCCGAGCAGCGACCCGGTCCACCAGGCCAGCGCCGGCGCCAGCACCAGCTTGAGCAGCAGCGCAGGCAGCGCGATGGGCAGCCGCCGCAGGTCGCGGAAATCGAGGGCCAGCCCCACGGTGAAGATCATCACGGGAATGACCGCCTTGCCCATGAGCGTCACCGTGTCCATCACGATGGACGGAACGGGAATGCCGCCCAGGTTAAACAGCATCCCCAGCGCCACGCCCCAGAGCGGAGGAAGCTTCAGCACCCGGAGCACGGCGCCCTGCACGGAAACGGGCGCAGCGCCTTCGCCATACCGCGCGGTAAGAAAGATTCCCACGGTCAGCAGGATCGGCGTTGCCGCCAGCAGGTCATAGATGATGGCTACGTAGCCGAACTCCCGGCCCAGGGTCTCGGTGATCACCGGCAGCCCCAGGTAAGTCACGTTGCCGAAGGCCGCCGACAGGATCATCACGCCGAAGGTGGGCCGTGAGACGCTTCTGAACCCCGGCGCCAGCCGGTAGAAGGCGAAGCCCGCCGCGATCCCCGCGAAGGTAACGATGGCTGCCGTCAGCGGGATCGAGACCAGGCTCCTGTCGGCAGGCGCCTTTGCCAAGAGCCCGAAGGCCAGGGCGGGAAGGAAAAAATGGAGCACCGTCACGCTCAGCGCATGGCGCGCCCGCTGACGGTCGATCCCGCCGGGATCGAAGAACCGCCAGGCATAGCCCGCGGCCACGATCAGGCCGAATGAATACAGGACGTTATTGATGGGAAGCTCCTCGTGTACAACTATTATAGCAATTACCGGCTGGCGGGGGAAGGGGAAAATTTTGACAGGCGCAGCGCCTTCGACTATAATCTGCGGGCAGGCGCTTCATCATCCTATCATCATTCTGCAAGGAGGGTTCATCATGAGGTTGTGGATCCAGTTGTTCGCGGTGCTGATCATGGCAGGAGGGCTGGGCGGCATATTCTATCTCATCATCAAGCAGAACGCCGTCATCGGCCTCAAGACGATCCAGTTCATCGCCATCGTCTTCATCCTTCCCATGCTGCTGATCCTGGGCCTGGAAGGCAGCATCGGCAGGGAAACCCTGAGCGTTCTGCTCGGGGCCATCGTCGGGTTCCTGCTCTCGGGCTCAGGCAGGGAATAGCGCTGCCGGCATTGGGCAGAGGGCAGGGATGTACGGCGCATAGAGTATGAATCACTCTGCTCTCTGCTCTCTGCTCTCTGCTCTCTGCTCTCTGCTCTCTGCTCTCCGCTCTCTGTTCTCCGCGACTCTGCGAGAAACCCCTGCTCAGCTTTTCTTCTTGCCCTTCGTGATCTTCGTGGTAAAAAGATGTTGACCCTATTCCGCATTCGGCACTCAAAACATCCGTGTTGATCCGTGGTTAAAACCTGTCCGCTTCAAGCCTTTCTCTGCGCTCTCCGCGACTCTGCGAGAAACCCCTGCTCAGCTTTTCTTCGTGCCCTTCGTGATCTTCGTGGTAAAAAGATGTTGACCCTATTCCGCATTCGGCACTCTTCACTCCGAACTCCGAGCTCCTCACTATTCCTTCTTCTCCTCATCGGGAATGAACAGCAAGGTCAGCATGCCCGGAATGGTCAAAACGCAGACGAGGACAAAGAACATCTTATACCCCAGCGCCTCCTGCAGCCAGCCGCTCACCATGCCCGGCAGCATCATGCCGAGCGCCATGATGCCCGTGGAGATGGCGAAGTGGGACGTCTTGTACTCGCCTTTCGCCGCATACATGAGATAGACCATGAAGGCCGTGAACCCCAGTCCGTAGCCGAACTGCTCCAGGGCCACAAGGGGATAGACAAGGTGCATGCCGGGCTGCGCATGGGCCATGTAGACATAGAACAGGTCCGGCAGGTTCAATGCCAGCGCCATGGGCCAGATCCATCTCTTCAGGCCGTGCTTCGAGACCAGCCACCCGCCCAGGATGCCGCCCGCCACAAGCGACACAATGCCGATCGTGCCGTAGGCAAGGCCGACCTGCTGCGTCGTGAGGCCCAGCCCGCCCTTTGCCGCCGGATCGAGCAGAAAGGGCGGAACCAGCTTCACCAGCATGGCCTCGCCCAGGCGATAGAGCAGGATGAAGGCCACGATGGCCCCGACCCCTTCCTGCCTGAAGTAGGCCCGGAAGACCTCGCCATAAGCGCCCGTGGGAGAACCCGCCGGTGCCGCGCCGCCGTCTGATGCAGGGAAAGGCAGCACCATGCGGTGATAAACCAGCAGAACAAGGAACAGCAGCCCGGCCAGCGCCAGGACCAGGGACCAGCTCAGGGGGATGTTCCCTGTCCGCACTTCCAGCATGCCAGCCAGGTACACCAGGAAGCCCGAACCGAAGATCATGGCAGCGCGGTAAAAGGACGCGCGGATGCCGACAAAATAGGCCTGGTCCTCTTTCGTGAGCGCCAGCATGTAGAACCCGTCGATGGCAATGTCCTGGGTGGCGGACACAAATGCGCCCGCCGTAAAACAGGCAAGGGAAAGAAGAAAGAACGCCTCGATCCTGAGGGAGAAGGCCGCGAGGAACAGCGCAGCGGCCATGGCAAGCTGCATGAACAGGACCCAGTTCCGCTTCGTGGAGTAGAGGTCCACAAAGGGGCTCCAGAACATCTTGATGACCCAGGGGAGATAGAGCCAGCTCGTCCAGAAGGCGATCTGCGTGTTGTCGATGCCCATCCGCTTGTACAGCACCACGGACACGACATTGATGATGATGTAGGGCAGTCCTTCGGCGAAGTAAAGCGTGGGAACGAAGGACCAGGGATTGCGGGACACAGTGCGGTTGTTCATGGGAAGGAAGAGTAGCAGATTAGGGAAGAAAGTTCCAGGGGAAAAGTTGCGGAGCTGGTCGCTGCAGCTGCTCTGAATTCCTTATGCTCGGTCAAGCCTCTGTACAAAGCCCGGCTCGCGTTTCGCCCCCATGGTCGGGCTGCGCTTATGCAGCTTTTAATTCAATGCCGTTCTGCCGGATCTCATAAATGATCGGAATCCAGGTATCGTTCTTATACGACGACGGCGAAATAGGAACGGGCTCTATGCGGGGATCGATGGTGCACGCAATTTCGAAAAGCTTCACGCCTTCCCGATAACGGTCTTTTCCAAAATCCGGCGAAACCACGGCCACATCGATATCACTGTCCTCGTGAGCGCGGCCGGAGGCGCGCGACCCGAAGATGATCACCTTGGCGATTCTAATGTTTCTTCTTTTTAGCTCTTTGATGAATTTTTTAACGGCCTGCTGTATTGCTTTTTCAACCACAGGAACACCTCTTTCATCTTCCGCAGATTGCGTGTCGTGAAAGCATTCGTGCATTTTCGATAGAACGCTTTCTGATCATTCGGATACCGGGCCTCAAGGTGAAACTCCATGAATCGCGCCAGCGCCTTCACGTTCCTGATAGGCATTTTCAGACCGGATTTTTCTGCCAGCAAGGGAAGTGAGTGGGTATAGGGCGCATGCTTTCCTGTCTCTCTGACCACAAGGGCCTTCAGCAGTTTCTCCAGCGCCAGATGACCCATGAAAAGGGCATAGGGATACTTCCTCTTATCAAACATCGCCTCAGCCACACCCATATCATAATCCGCGCCTTCCAGCCAATATTGCACGGTCCTTTTGATATCGAATTTGACGGCGGGCTTCATCGTGATTTGATTATAGTTTCCGGCAGAATGAGAGTCAAGGCAAAAAGCCTTAAATTCCTTTGCCTGTACAATGAAAGAGCGGATTGCGGGAAATGTCGCCGGCGCCGGTCGAGCTCATTCTTATGGCTTCCGCGCGGCCCTGAGGCTGGTCTTCTGATATTTCCGGTACGCAGCTGCAGCCGCCTCGCGAGGTTCTGAGATGCTTGAGAGCGGCACGTGCTGGCATTGAAGCTCCATGTGGAATGCGGGGCTAACCCGCTAACCGGGTTAGGCGAACTGTCTTCAACAGAGAATGCTCTTTACTGTCACGTCCATAACATTTATTCCGTCGGTCATTTTGCAATGATCGGCTTTCCCGTCAGCACGTTCAGCATCTGTACGAGTCGCGTCTTGCGCTTGTTCGCTTCCGTCAAGCCTGCCAGATAAGCGGACCACTCCGCTGATCCTCCAAGACCGTCAAGAGCCTTCCGAACTTTCTTGAGATACCCTACCGCTTCACTATACGCGCCAACATTGGCCCGCGCTATGTGCCACTCGGCGGTTTTCTTCCAGATGGCTATAGCCCGCTCAGGATACCTCGTTGCGACGGCTGCAGCTACCTGGTCGTCGCGGTGCGATCCAAACCAATCTCGAGGGGCTCTTTTCCGGGCTTCATACCAGCGCCATACGTCATCGACACGCTTTTCGTCTATTGCGATGTCGATCAGGACATCGGTATGTGGTGGATTCTCTCGACGTACTTTTGTGCGCTTTTCGAAACCGGTATCGGGCAATGGCCAACCGGCGGCAGCGCCGGGTATGGCGCCCCTTTCCAGATATGCCATGCTTGCATTTCGAACCGCAGGCCAGACCTTCGCTTTTTCGCACGCCTGCTGCAATTCCTTAAACGTCTTCAGGCCCGGAGCTTCAACAAAATTTTCGGCGCGGAGCGCCGACACGAATAGCCAATCTCGCTTCTGCTGCCGGATTTCACGGAAAGCATCCTTCAGGGCCGATGCAACACCCGGCCATTTATCCTGCGTCGCCTTCACCCCTTTTCTGATCCATTCCTCGGCATCGGAAGCACGGCCTGCCTGTCGCAATTTCCTGACCAATCGCTCATAACTGTCTGTTGCGTCCGCTTCCCGAAAGCAAAGCGCGAGGGCCTCCTCATCCCTGCCGGCATTCTCAAGCGCCCGGATGATCTCATCAGACATATTGTCGCGCCTGTAGTAACGCGAGAAGGAGCCCTCCTCTTTTTCCGGCTTCATGTTGTTCAGTCTTGCCAGAAGGCGCTCCGCCAGATCGCTCCAGGCTTTCTTGCCGAACCTGCGCCGCAGGAACTCATCGAGGCCGCGGCAAAGGTCATATTCATCCCGTAATCCGAAATCAACGGCGCGCTCAAGCTTCTCCACATCGGAAAGCGAGCATTTCGCAAGGGCCTTGAAAATGACCGGCATGGCCTGCGCGATCTCTTCAGCGGTCTCGCCCTCATCATCGGACTGTTCTATCTGCTCCGTTCCCCGCGTGAACAGCTTTTCCCCCAGCTTGACGACATCATCCGCGCAGCCTTCGTCGAGGAGCCGCTGCAAGCCCTTGCGGACAGGTCCGTAGTCAGGCGTGTACCCTTCGTGCCGCCAGTAGTTGCGCCATCCCGGCCTGCCGCTCGTGGCGGCGATCGCTTTCGCAACGGTCCTGGTCAGGGCATCGCATCCCTTTTTCCCCGATGGGCGGGGAGCAAATCCCATCTCCTTCTTCAGTTCGGGATGGTCCTTGATAATGCCGGAAAGCATCGCTTCCAGTTCTTTCTTCGTCTTCTTCTTGAGAGCGGGCCTCACATCGGCCCCGGCAGAGGAAACATCAACGTCAGGATAATCATAATCCTCATCCTCAGAGTAAAGATCGTCATCATCGTCGTGCACAGACGACCCATCTTCCAGGAGCAGCGATCGTTCGTCGTCTTCCTCGGCCCGGGGGAGCTTTGAGCCCTTTTGAAGATGATCAAGATATTCGAGCACAACCGCGACAGCATGCTTGCAGGTCCCGCCGTAGGGACATGTGCAGTCCGACGACAGCCGCCCTTTTTCCATCGAAACCGTTGTGGCGTAGTTTTCCGAGCCCTTCACCCACGCAAGAAGATCGCCCGAAGAAGTCATTGCCAGATTATGGACATACCCGCTCTTCTGATAGGAAGTCCCGCGGGACACGATTCTCGCTCCGGCCCACTCCTCCAGATCGGCCCAGGTAAGGGCGGACAATTTCTTTCCTGCTCTTTTTTTCATCTGCGACCCTTTTTGATCAATGCGCATTACATGCAGGGAGTTCCCATCAGAATGTGAGGAGCTACAGCAAGGCCTCCCCGTTCAAATCGTAAACGTCCCTTCTCAATAACAAGAGCCCCTGGGCGCTGCCTCGTTAAAGCGGGGGCACTATACCCGCTTCCATCAACACTCGGACAGGGAATTGCAGCTGACATGGATTCGCTTGCGAAGGACTGGCAGGGGAATTCACAACTCAAGAACGGGGAACCCGATTGTCTTTACCAACGTTGTAAGCCGTTTGTCCGCGCAAACAAAGACAATGTCCTTCTCGGCGACAATGGATAGCGTGGCGATCTGCAGTGCGTCCAGGGAGAAAAGATGAGTGGTCTTGGCGTGTGTGTTCAGAAAATCCAGTGCCACATCAACGTCGAAGAAATACTGCATCAGCCGCGCTCCTGCCGCTCACGGACAACGTCCTCCGACCAGGTTGATTTCGACGAGGCTGTCATCTTCCGTATCTCCTCCACCGGCAGCGCCTCCCCCTGCGGGGCCTTTGCCCGCTTCAGGAGCCGTATCTGCTCCGAGAGGACCACAAGTTCATCGGCCCGCAACTCATCAATGTCTTTTTTTACCATTTCCTTGAGCCCCATGTTCATGACCTCCTCAACAGGCGGATATTTGTCAAAATAATAGCATACTTACCCGCCAAAATAAACCGAATTCCCGTCGCATCCCCGCCATCCGAATCCGCGCGGGCATGGAGCGCCCCATTATCTGGAACCATGTTGAACGTTACAGGTTGAGTGTTGCTGGTTGCGGTCGAACGACCGCCCTATGCCGCTCAGCCCTCCATATATTATCCGAAAAACGGCAGTCGGAACACGGATGAACACGGTAAAGTCGGAAAAACACGGGCAACTTATCTTTCTTATCTTTCTGATGATTCACCAGTGCGGAGTTCACACGCAGCCGCATGTTAGGCCAATTCTATTTTGAGGTGTTTCCCAAGAGCAAGAGCCGCCCTTTCGAGCGTTTGAAGTGTGACGGAAGCATTGGAGGGATCAAGAAGCCGATCCAACGCAGAGCGGCTGGTGCGCATCTTCACGGCCATTTCGGATTTAGACAGCTTGGCTTTTTTCATCTCTAATTCTATGCGGTACGCAATAACTCTCTTGATCGCCGCAGCCTCCGTTGCGGCCCGCAATCCTTCTTCTTCCAGGAAATCATCGAAATCAGAACCTCTTCGCGTTTTTTTCATAGCTAACCTCTCTTGTAATTCGCAAGACGGACAACCGCTGTCTTAAGTTCATGCTGCGGCGTCTTCTGCGATTTCTTAACGAACCCATGAAGCAAAATCATATATTCGTCCTCTACGGTGAAAAAAACACGTGCAATCCCGTTCTTAAGCATCGTTCGGACTTCCCATAAGTCTTTCTGAATCTTTCTGATAAGCGGCATTCCGAGTGGCCACCCCAATTGAGCCGTCTTGATATCCTCTCCGATTTTACGCTTGTCTTCCCGTGGAAGCTCTTTGAGCCATTCCCTCACCGGCTCGTTGCCGGCGTCGGAGCAATAGAAGACAACGTGTAGAATATACGGAGAATCAATCATACCGATACTATTGTACCATATTTGGTACGCATGTCAACTGGAGTTTTTATCGAAATTTCGACCTGTGATATCCCTGCAATAATAGTCAACCTTACAGTTGCATAAATATTTCGTGAAAAGCCTTTAATAACACTGGAAATAGG
>JBBIHD010000098.1:0-7727 GCA_037447195.1 Nitrospirota bacterium
CCTCTTTCGAGAACTCCAGGACCTCCACGAGCTTCGGCAGGATGCCGCGGATCAGGTCCGGAGCGTTGATGCCTGCCTTGCCCAGGGCATGGGCCGCCGCTTCCCGTTCGTCATCGTCGCCTTTTTCGAGCATCTCAATGAACCGGGGCACCGCATCGGCCACCAGGTCCGTGAAGGAGAACCCGATGTTTCCCAGCGCGTACGCAGCTTCCTGGCGCACGAGGGACTGTTCGTGGTTCAGCAGGGCCTTCAGCTTCGGCGCCGCCGCCCCTGCCGCATCCCGGAAGTTGAACCCCAGGTTGCCGACGGCGTTGGCGGCGTCGATCTTGACGAACATGTCCTCATCGTCGAGGAGCGCGATGAGCGTCGGCAGGTGCGGCCGCGTTTCAGCGGGATGGTCGAAGCCGACCCGCGACAGGAGGTTCAGCACGCCTGAGCGGACGTCCCGGTTCTTTTCCGAGAGCAGTTCAACGAGCGGCTTGATGAGCGTACGGTCCTCATAGACCGCCTTCTCAACATCGCCGAATTTCTTCTCCCGTGCGAGCGCTTTGATGTCCATAGTCATAGGTGATCAGGTACGCCTGTCGCAGACCGGACCCCGCTGCTTCGGTCTGCATGCAGCCCTTTCCGCGAAAGGCCGGTCACCCCAGCGGCGTTTCGCTCACGGCCTTCATCAGCCGAATGGCGCCGAATTGTTCGATCTGGACCGCCCTGACCACGCGGGTCCGCATCAGTTCCAGGAGCGCCAGGAAGGTGGCGATCATCTGGAGCTTTGTCGTATTTCCCTCAAAAAGGTCCGCGAAGACCACGCTGTCGGAAGACTCGAGCCGCGCCAGGATATGGGAAATCTTTTCCGTGATGGACACGCTTTCGGCCGTGATCTCAAAGGACTGGTCAGGCACGCGGGCCATCACGTCCTTCAGCGCGGCAAGCAGGTCGAAGAGGTGAAAGTCGAAGAGCAGCGGCTCATCATCGGGCGGCAGGTCCGGGGCCGCTTCGGCGGGGCGGGAAAAGACCTGGGACCAGAGCTCTTCCTTCTGCTCCAGGGACTGGGCAGCGTCCTTGAACCGTTTGTATTCGAGCAGACGCTGGATGAGCTCGGCGCGCGGATCGACGCCGAACTCCTCGTCCTCGGGGTTCTCGGGCGGCGGCAGGAGCATCCGCGATTTGATGTGGGTCAGTGTCGACGCCATGACGAGGAATTCGCCTGCGATCTCGATGTCGAGGCTCTTCATGAGGTCCAGATATTCGAGATACTGCTGGGTGATGAGGCCGACGGGGATGTCGTAGATATCGAGTTCGTGCTTCCTGATGAGGTGCAGGAGAAGGTCGAGGGGTCCTTCGAAGATCTCCAGCTTCACGTGGTATGACATCAGCGGGTTGCGCCTCCGGATCAGGGCCTTGGCGGCCCGGATCGTTAAAAAACGTTAGGTAAAAATTAGCTTTATTTCCCCGAAAAGTCAAGGGAAAACGGCGCCTGGGTCCCGTCGCCCATCAATGTGAAGGACACATCGACATCTTTCGCGGCGGCTACGACGACGTCGTGGTCCCTGCAGGCGTTCCCTCTCTGGTTCGGAACAATGAGCGGGAAGGGCGGTTCGGTCTCGAGGACGAACCGAAGTTCTGGGTGAAACGGTCGATCAATCTGCCGACAGGTGCGGATCGGCAGGAAGAGCGTACGGCAGCATCTTCCTGATCGTGCACTCTCGCTAGCCTTCGGAACATCGGATGCCATGGTGCAGGCTGAGGAGTGACGCTATCGGCGGAAGCGGGCGGTCACGGTCGCAGATTTTCCTGTGTTGTCTTCTTCCGTCCGGGGCGCATCAGGGCGGCGGCGGCGCCAGAAGGCCTGTGCTGCGCGGACAAATCAATCACTGTTTTATTTTAGCCTTGCCTGGAGCGCCTGAAAGGCGTGCCGTTCCGGTCACTGCGCAGAATGTCCGCTCAGAATCATGCTGAAAGGGACTTTGAAAATAAAAGAATTCCGGCTTGACAAATCTTGACAAATACTACATATTGTGTTTATATTTTCACTGTCCACAAAATCATGTACAAGCTCTTTTGCGACTTATTGCTGCTGCACTCATGCGGCAGCTCTGTTCTTTTTATGCCGGGTGGTATGTTCATAATATTTAATGGGGTGAGCAGGAGGAAGAAGTAATGAAGAGTGCGGAATTGGCTGCCGTATCCCGCAGGGGACTGGGTTTGTCGGAGAATAGCCTGAAGGTCCTTGAAAAACGCTATCTCAAGCGGGACGAAGACGGAACGGTGGTCGAAACCGCTGAAGATATGTTCACACGGGTGGCCCGGACGATCGCCGGGGCGGACAAGGCCTACGGGGCGACGGACAAGGAGATCGAGCAGCGCGCCCGCGAGTTCTACCGCATGATGACCTCCCTGGAATTCCTGCCCAACAGCCCCACGCTCATGAACGCCGGCCGCGAACTGGGCCAGTTGTCCGCCTGCTTCGTGCTGCCCGTGGGCGATTCCATGGACGAGATCTTCGAATCGGTGAAGCACGCCGCCTTGATCCACAAGTCCGGCGGCGGCACGGGGTTTTCCTTCTCCCGCGTCCGTCCGAAGAACGACGTCGTAAAGTCCACCAAGGGCGTTTCGTCGGGTCCCATCTCCTTCATGACCGTCTTTGACGCGGCCACGGAGACGGTGAAGCAGGGCGGCACCCGCCGGGGCGCCAATATGGGCATCCTCTCGGTGCACCATCCGGACATCCTGGACTTCATCACCTGCAAGCAGCAGAACGACCGGCTGAACAACTTCAACATCTCCGTGGCAATCACCGATGCATTCATGGAGGCAGTGGAAAAGGACGGAGAGTACGACCTGGTCTCGCCGCGCAACAAGAACCTGGTCCGGCGGCTCCAGGCGCGCAAGGTCTTCGACACCGTCGTGAACATGGCGTGGAAGAACGGCGATCCGGGGATCATCTTCCTCGACCGCATCAACCAGTACAACCCCACCCCGCACGTGGGCATGGTGGAGTCCACGAACCCCTGCGGCGAGCAGCCCCTCCTTCCCTACGAGTCGTGCAATCTCGGCTCGATCAATCTGGCCCAGATGCTGAAAGTGAACGGCAGCGTCTCGGTGGACTACGGCAAGCTTCGCAGCACCGTGCGCGAGGCCGTTCACTTCCTCGACAACGTGATCGACGTCAACCGCTATCCCATCGACAAGATCGCCGAGAACACCCGGGCCAACCGGAAGATCGGCCTGGGCGTGATGGGCTTCTCGGACATGCTGCTCCAGCTGGGGATACCCTACGATTCCGAAGAGGCCGTGCAGCTCGGCGAAAAGATCATGGCGTTCATCACCGGCGAAGGCCGGAAGAAGAGCGAGGAGCTTGCCGCGGAGCGGGGCCCTTTCCCGAACTTCAAGGGCAGCATCTACGACCGGCCCGGCCACAAGCCCGTGCGGAACGCCACCGTAACAACGATCGCCCCGACGGGAACGCTGTCCATCATTGCCGCCTGTTCCAGCGGCATCGAGCCCCTCTTTGCGCTCACCTTCATGCGGAAGGTCATGGACGGGGCCGAGCTCATCGAGGTGAATCCCTGGTTCGAGAAGGTGGCCCAGGAGCGCGGGTTCCATTCCGACGAGCTGATGAAGGAGATCGCCGAGCACGGCGGATGCTCCGGCATTGACACCGTACCCGCCGACGTGCGGCGGGTCTTCGTGACCTCCCACGACATCGCGCCCGAGTGGCATATCCGCATGCAGGCGGCCTTTCAGAAGCATACGGACAATGCCGTGTCCAAGACGGTGAACTTCCCGCACAGCGCCACCCAGGAGGACGTGGAAAAGGTCTATCTCCTGGCCGGCTGCAAGGGCGTGACCATCTACCGGGACGGATCGCGGGAAGAGCAGGTGCTGAGCACGGGGGCCACGGAAAAGGCCCGCAAGGCCGCTGCCGGCCACCAGGTGACCGTAGCTTCGGCGTCGCCCGAGCTTGCCGAGGACAAAAAGCCGCGCAACAGGCCGGTCCTGACCCACGGCATCACGCAGAAGATCCCCACGGGGTGCGGCAATCTCTATATCACGATCAACCAGGACGAAGAGGGCATCTGCGAGGTCTTCTCCACCATGGGCAAGTCAGGCGGCTGCGCGGCAAGCCAGTCCGAGGCCGTGAGCCGGATGGTGTCGCTGGCGCTCCGGTCAGGCGTTGCCATCGACGCCATCATCAAGCAGGTGAAAGGCATCCGCTGCCCCTCGCCGGCCTGGGGCGAGGGCGGCTCCATCCTGTCCTGCCCTGATGCCATCGGCCGCGCCCTTGAACGCTACCAGAAGGACGGCATGGGCCACGTCCGCAGCCGCATCCAGAAGCCGGCCATGCCGGCCATCACGTCCTTCTCGCCCGCCGCAGCTGACTGCATGAACGGCGGGAACAGGAACCATCTGGGACTGTGTCCGGAATGTCCCGACTGCGGCGGGCTGCTCGAATTCGGCGAAGGGTGCGCCTTTTGCCGCGGCTGCGGGTTTTCCAAGTGCGGGTAGTGGCGTGCAGGACGGCAGGATCGGCAGTTCATGGAGCGTGAGCGCATCAGCGCCGGGGGGCATTTCCTTCCGGCGTTTTTTTCAGCGCGCCGCAATAGCGCGAAGACCCTTATTCCCCTGAATTATAAGGAGATTTAAATGACCTTTGACGAAGTGATCGTGGAACTGTACCGTCTCGCAGAGACCAAGAAATGGGACGGCGGGAAGACCGATGAAGCGCTCCTGGTCGCAATCGAGGGCATGGAGCAGATCTGGTCCCTGCGCCAGGCGGACCGTCGGCGCAGTTCGCGTTCAAGCGGCGCAAAAAAGCAGCCGCGCATCTGGTCGTGATCGCGAAGTACGCGGCGCGGAAGCTGCGGCAGCAGAAAAAAAACTTGACAATTCATGGTTATGCTTCTACAGTAAACAATAAAAGCATGATTTCTACACGATTTCTCCACCGCAGGATCTGAGATCAGCGCGGTTCTTTCTTGAACGGTCAGTACGCTTTCTTCTGAAGAACGGCTCAACAGCCCGCATGAGGCGGGTTTTGAAGCTTATCGAACGAGGGGGTAAGGGTATGGCAATGGAAAGGATTGTGCAGTACGAATGCAAAATATGCGGAAGGAGGGTCGGTATGACACGAACGGGTGATGTGTATGAGGAGCCAGTATTCTGCTGCGGTGTTGAGTCTTCGGAGACCGGCTATGCCGGCGAGCTGGAGAGCATGTTCCCGGTAGCACCGCCGAAGCCGAAGAAGAAGCCGGCCAAGAAGAAGGCCAAGAAGAAGGCAGTGAAGAAAAAGGCCAAGAAGAAGGCCAAAAAGAAGGCAGTAAAGAAAAAGGCCAAGAAGAAGGGCGCGAAGAAAAAGAAGGCAACGAGAAAAAAGAGACGGTAGCAGCTGCCCTACTGATGAGTAATTATTCTGAGCAAGGCCGCCGGAGAGATCCGGCGGCCTTGTTGTCGTTTCAGGGCAGGGAGAAACCTGTTGACTTGTCCTGAAGGCGGCGATAGAGTGCCTCCATGGCAGCAGCAGGGCATCGGGAACGGCGCATCCGCCGCCTGGCAGGCAGGGCTATCGGGGATTTCGGCATGATCCAGGAGGGGGACCGCATCCTCCTGGGACTGTCAGGCGGGAAGGACAGCTGGACGCTCCTGCACGTCCTCTCGAAGCTCAGGGAGCGGGCGCCGGTGCGGTTCGACCTCCTGCCCGTGACCGTGCATCCCGGGTTCCCGGGATTCGACACCACCGGGATCGAAGCCTATCTCAAGGAACAGGGCTGCGAGTTCCGGATTGTACACGCTCCCATTTTCGAGACCATGCAGGCGAAGCTCGCCGAAGGCGAGAGGCCCTGCTCCCTCTGCTCCCGGATCCGGCGGGGCGTTCTGTACACCCAGGCCCGGGAATCAGGATGCGCCAAGGTCGCCCTTGGCCACCACCGTGATGATTTCATCGAAACCCTGCTGCTGAACCAATTCTACAACGGCAAGATCAAGGCCATGTCGCCGTACCTGCGCGCTGACGACGGCAGGACCGTGGTGATCCGGCCCCTGGTGTATGTGCCGGAGCAGGAGATCGTCCACTTTGCCGGGGAAGCGGGGTTTCCCGTGACCTGCTGCGCCTGCCCGTCCTGCGGTGATCCCGATATGAAGCGTATGAAGATAAAAGGGCTGCTCGCTGCGCTTGAACAGGAACAGCCGGGGATCAAGGCCAACATGCTTGCCGCTCTCGGCGATGTGGACCTGCGCCATCTGCTCGTGCCGTCGGCCCCTGCCGCCGGCGAAGGGGGCCGCCCCCTCCGGACAGGCAGGCGGTCACGCGAGAAGCCCCCTTCCGGAATATGAGTTGACAGGCCGCGCAGGCGTGGCATATAATCAGCGCACGTATGACAGGGCGGCAGGCGCAGTGAACCGTTCTCCGGGGAGGGGCTGATGGCTGAGCGAAAAAAGATCGGCGATCTGCTGAAAGATGCAGGCCTTATCGATGATTTCCAGCTTCAGTCGGCCCTGTCCCATCAGAAGAACTGGGGGGGGAAGCTGGGGGCCATCCTGGTGGAAATGGGGTTCCTCAAGGAGTCGGACCTGGCAAAGGCGCTGGCCGAGCGTCTGCGGCTGCCCTATGTGGACCTCTTCGCCCAGGAGATAGCCGCTGCTGTCGTGAAGCTCATCAAGCCGGACATCGCCAAGAAGTACAACGTCATGCCCGCGAGCAAGGACGGGGGCGCTCTCATCGTGGCCATGTCGGACCCCATGGACATGGAGGCCATTGACGAGATCCGGTTCATCACCGGGCTCGTGATCAAGCCGGCGCTGGCCACGGATTCGGAGATCAAGGACGCGATCCGGAAATATTACGATCATGAAGCAGTAGTCCACCGCGAAAAGCCTTCCCTGCACGACAAGTTTGCGGCAGCGCCGGAGAAACTGGAGATCATCCGCGAGAGCGAGGCCAAGGCCGGGTCGGAGTGGAAGCCGCCTGAGCAGCCGGTTGCGCAGCCGCAGCCAAAGCCGCAGGAAGCGCTGCAAGACCGGCAGCTGCTCGATGCGCTGGTGAGCGTGCTGATCGAGAAGGACCTCGTGTCGCGCGATGAGTTGATGCGAATGATCGAGCAGAAGAAAATGGGGCTGTGATCCCCGCGGCTCGCGGGACTGCGGGATATCGTGAAGCTGAGAGGTGCCGCCAAGCTCCTGCGGGAGTGCTTCACCGGCGGCCGGGACGGGAGACATGAAGACATACCGGGATTTTCTCACCCTGCGGACGGAGCAGAAGCTCGAGATCCGGGACATCACGAAGGAAGTGTCGCAGGTGCTGGCCAAGAGCGGCATCAGCGACGGGATCCTTCTTTTGTTCCCGCATCACACCAGCGCCGCCGTCTACCTGAGCGACTCGGACAGGAGCCTGACCGAGGACTTCGGCGCCCTGATGGACCGGCTCATCCCCGAGGGCTCCTATCGCCATAACCTCTCCGATGACAAGCAGAACGCCACGGCCCATCTGAAAGCACTGCTCACGGGCCACCATCTTGTCCTGCCGGTGACCGAAGGCAGCCTGGACCTGGGCGTGTACCAGACGGTCTACTACGCCGAGTTTGACGGCCAGCGGGACAAGGAGGTCCTCGTCAAGGTCATCGGTGAATAACCCTGAAAACGGCAGTTGGGACACGGATGAACACGGTAAAGACGGAAAAAACAAGGGCATCTTATCATTCTGATGATTCACCAGTTCGGTGACTCGTGCA
>JBBIHD010000099.1:0-7684 GCA_037447195.1 Nitrospirota bacterium
CCCATCTGCACCATGGTCTGGGCGATGCGCGCGCTGATGCCGGTGACAATGCATTCCGCACCCATCAGCTTCACCGCGAGCGCGGTGCTCACGAGGTGGCGCGCCACGAGCGTATCGACCGCAGGTATGCCGGTGATGTCGAGGATGACCACCTTCGACTGGGTCTGTTCTATGCCCGTGAGCATCCTGTCCATGACGAGCTGGGTCCGCTCGCTGTCCAGCATGCCGATCAGCGGCACCATGAGGATCTTGTCCCAGACCTTCACTACAGGATCCGCTGTTTCGATGAGCGACCGCTGCTGCTCCCGGATCATGTTTTCCTTGACCGTCACATAAGTCTCAAAGGTGACGAGCCCGATCTTGTCCACCAGCCGGTTGACGATCCCTATGATATCGTTCAGCTTCTCTTTTTCAGGATAGCGTGTCTGGAGCGTTGCCAGCAGCGCATCCTTCATGGAAAAAACGTACGCTGCCGTCTCGGAGGGGGAGAGATTGTTCAGTGTGAAATCCTTGCTGATCGCGCTCAGCACATCGCCGATCGGCTCGTATTCCTTCGCCCTGACGTTGTCTCCGGAAGGCAGCGCCTTGACCAGGTGGTCGAGGAGTTCTCCCGAGCGCTTCCTGATGTTCTCATCGCCGATCGTCTGGATGACATTGCCTGCAGCATCGGACAACTGCTTCTGCCAAAGCTCCGCAATGTCCCTGCGGTTGTCGCGGACAAGGTCCGCCAGCTCATGAAAGACCGACTTCTCAGCCATGGTATGCCTCCTTGTATCAGCCTCGATAAACGCATGCCGGGTTTTCGGACCCCTGTTCTGCGTTTTCTTCTCCGCGCGTCGTCCTGGCCCGCGCAGCCCGACCCTGATCCGGCGCTACTTCCCTTCCAGCAACTGCACTTTTTCCTTCAATTCCTTTATCCAGAACTCGCGGTCCACGAAGAGCCTGTTGAAGCGCTCGAGCTCCATAGTTTTCGCCTCCAGGGTCCGGGTGCGCTCCGCAACGAGCCGCTCCAGATGCTCCCGGTGCAGGGTGAGCTCCGCTTCGGTTTTCCTTCGCTCCGTTATGTCCCGCGCCACGGAGATCATGTACTCCCTGTCTCCGTGGGCAAGTATACGGATGTTGATCTCCACCGGGAAGACGCTGCCGTCCTTGCGCTTGTGCTCGCTGACCAGGAGCAGGTACGGCTTCTCTCGAAGCTCCCGGATATGCTTCTTCCAGTCAAAGCCTTCGGGCAGGCCCGAGTCGATGTCGAAGACCCGAAGCCGCAGAAGCTCCTCCCGCGAATACCCCAGCGCGTCGCAGGCCCTCTGGTTCACGTCGATGAAGCGGGCGTCGTCAGGAGAAACGACAAAGACGGAGTCGTAGGACTGGTCGATCAGCTCCCGGAAGAGCCGGAGGTCCATTTCCTTCTTTCGCACCGTCTCCTCCGCGCGCATGCTCCTGATGATCTCCCACATCGTGCTCGTGTAGAGGGAGAGCTGCGTCACATCGCCGTCATCATAGGGTCCTTCCTTGTTCCCCACCCCTGCAATGGCCACGATCTCTTCCCCGTCGATCACCGGAACGCCCAGGTGGCGGCAAATGTGGACATGCCCGTTGGGGCAGCCCGCTTTCTCCGGCAGGCCGGGATAATCGTTCTGGACGACGGGCCGGCGCTGGCGAATGCAGTCCGCCCAGACGCCGGTCCGGTCAAGGGGATAGTGCGTTTCCATTCCGGGTACGAAGCATTGCTCCTTCACCGTCCTGCTCCAGGCAGAGAGCCGGATGGTCCGGAGCGATTCGTCGAAATAATGAAAGTAGCCCACGCTGCTGCCGGTCAGCCGGACGATCTCCTCAAGACCAAAAGCGATCAGCTCTTCCTCCGCTGCGCCCTTCATCCGGGACAGGGCAAGCAGGGAGCGGAACCGCTCCCGGTCCAGTTCAAGGTTTTCATGGGCCGCGATATTTTCAGCCACCCGCGACCGCACCAGGCGGGCGCCGAACAGAATACCCGCGGCGCCGAACAGGTAGATGAACAGGTGCCAGGCCGCCAGGTTGAACACCGCGGCCCGGCGGAGCGCATAATGACGCGCCAGCGGCACGGACATGCTGATGCCGCCGCGCACCTCTCCCATCCGGTAGCCCTGAGCGGCGTGGCACTGCAGGCAGCCCTGCTCGATGTAAAAGGGGCGCATGAAGCGCAGGTGGAGCTCCCCGTTGATCTCGCCGTACGAAGATACCTCCTTTGCTCCTTTTTCAAAGGCCTCGAGCGCGTTCTTCTCCCAGTCGTCAGGGGCGTTCCCGGGGCGCAGGGGCCGAAGGCTCGTAATATGGCTCCGGACGCCGTACTGGTCGAAGCTGAGCTCCTCCACCTGGCGGGTCATGTAGGCCGGATTGATCAAGGTGAGCCTGCGGCCCGAGGGGGTGGTGATGTCCCGTTCGGGCAGATGGGCAAGATAGGGGTTCGGCCGGGTATGCACGGCGACTGGGGCATAGACGCCGCCATGGAGTGCGGCCCATCGCCGGTACACGGCGTCCTTATTGAAGTAGGCCGTTGCCTCGATCGTGGCCAGCCGCACCACGGTCCTGCTCTCCAGCCCTATGTTCCAGGCGAGCGAGCCGCCGAGCAGCAGGGTCCAGACGCCCAGCAGCAGAAGCGCCCCTCTGCGGACAGGTATTCTCGTTGATGTTCTTACACCATCATTCGGCACGTCAGCCCCCGAGGAACGGACTTCCTCTCTTCCGCTTTTTTCCGGGCCTCCCGGTGCGAACGGCACGTTCGCCCGACGGCATTCTCCGCCCCGATGAATCGTTTCCGGCACTCTTCTGGCTTCTGTATTCCGACTTCTGAATTCTGTATTCTGAAATCTTCTTTTACTTTCCCTTTTCCAGCTTCTGCACCCGCTCCCGGAGCTCCTTGATCCTGAATTCCCGGTCCACGAAGAGCTTGCTGAAGCGCTCAAGCTCGGCGTTCTTCGCTTCCAGCTCAGCGGTGCGCTGCCGCACGCTCTGCTCCAGGTCCTCGGCATGGCGCCGCAGCCGCTCGAGGAGCCGCGCGTTACGGGCCGCGAGAGCCGCCGTGGCCATGATCGTCTCGAGGAACTCCCGCTGCTCGCTGTAGTCGCGCTCCGAGCGCGAGGCGATGCCGATGACGCCGATCATCTCGTCCTCGTGCACGAGCGGAAGAGCAGCGAAGGACCGCACTCCGGCCTCCTTGCATTCGTTCAGCGTGCACCGGGCATCTGCGTGAATGTCCTGGGAGAATACGGGCTTGCGGTCCTGCGCTGCCAGGCCGCAGAGGCAGGCGCCGACCTGCTTCTTCTCGTTCAGGTTCTCCGCGTCCGCGGGAAGGCTCCCGCGCAGCACGAGGTCGTCGTTCTCGCGGAGATAGAAGAGGACCAGGTCAGGACCGGCGGCGGTCCGTAGGCCCTCCAGGGCCGAGGCGATCACCTCGTCAAAGGAGAGCGAACTCTGGACGCCGCGGCCCAGGCTCCAGAGGATGCCGAGCTCCCGGTTGCGCGCCTCGATCTCCTGCCGGGCTTTTTTGAGCGCCGAGATGTCCCGGGCGATATGGATCGATCCGAGCAGATGTCCTTGTTCATCAAAGACAGGGGAAGCCGTTACAAGGAGGGGAATGCCGATGTGAGGATCGAGGATCTCATCGGTGACGGACCGCCCGCTTTTCAGCATTTCATTGTGAGGGCACTGGGGCCAGGGTTCGTGCCGGGAGTGCATGACCTCATAGCAGCGGAGGCCGATAAGCTCCCGGGGGCTGAGCTTCAGAAAGCCAGCCATGGCCTTATTGGCCTTCACGATACGAAAGTCCCGGTCCAGAATGGCCACGAAGTCGCTCATGGCGTCAAATGTTTCCTGCCATTCCTGCTGCTCGAGCTGCCGCAGGATCGCGGAAGGCTGAACCGGTTGTTCGTTCATTGAGCTGGACATAGTCCTCCGCCGTGATCAGGAAGCCGGCGGCCGCGCCCCGCAGACGAGCAGGATAAAATAAAGACTTTAGTAAAAGTATAATTGAATTTTGAGTAAAAGAGAAGAGAAGGTGGTCAACTATAGCGGTTGCATAGGTGCGCAACAGCACAGGTCAAAGGCGGTTGGCAGCCTCCGCACATCAGGGGGAAGCGCGGTAAAAACGAAGAATATTGCGGCCGGCGCTCTTTGCTTCGTACATGGCCCTGTCGGCATTCTTGAGCAGTTCAGCCGGATCGTCACCGTCGCCGGGAAAAACGGCGATGCCCAGGCTGCCGGAGAGCAGGAGAGAATTGTCACCGAGCTGAAAGGGCCGTCGCAGCTCGTTCAGCACCTTCTCGCCGATCATGCCGAGATCGTCGCGACGCTTGAGATCGAGCAGCAGCACCGTGAATTCGTCGCCGCCCATGCGGCCCACCGTGTCGGCGTTTCGCACGGCCTTCTGCAGCCGCGCCGCGGCCTGCACAAGCAGCTCATCGCCCGCGTCATGGCCGAAGTTGTCATTGACCGCCTTGAAACCGTCCAGGTCGATGTACAGCAGGCCCACAAGATTGCCGCTGCGCCGCGCCTGGGCCAGGGCCCGGTCGAGGCGGTCGTTGAACAGGGATCGGTTCGCGAGGCCCGTGAGATGGTCGAAGTTGGCCCGGGCCCAGATCACCTCCTCACGCTCCTTGCGGGCGGAGACGTCCTCCTTCACGGCGACGAAGGCGGTTATCTTTCCGTCCTCGGAACGGACGGGTGAGATGGAGCACTCTTCCCAGTAGCGAGAACCGTCCTTGCGAACGTTCAGGAACTCGCCGCGCCATACCTGTCCCGACAGGATCGTTTTCCACAGGGCCGCGTATTCTTCGGGCGTTGTATGGCCGGACTTGAGAATGCGCGGGTTCCTGCCGAGCACCTCATCGGCCCGGTACCCGGAGATGCGCTCGAACCGAGGATTCACATACTGGATCAGCCCTTCACGGTCGGTAATAACGATAGAAACGGGGCTCTGCTCCACGGCGGCAGAGAGCTCCCGCAGCATCAGCTCGCGCTCCCGGCGCTCCGTGATGTCGACGGCCACTCCTCCCACGCCTGTGCGGTCTCCGGCGAGGGGATAGGGAAACTTGATCGCCAGCCAGTGGCGTATCTGTCCTTCAGGAGTGGGAACGGCCTCGACGATCTCGATCTGATCGGAGGATTCGAGCGCCCGACGGTCGTTTTCCTGGTTCTGGCGCGCCACGTCCCTGGGGAAAAGATCAAGGTCCGTTCTTCCCTGCACGTCGGCCAGGCGAAGGCTGAAGGCCCGTTCGAAGGGCGCGTTTACATAGACAAAGCGCAGCAGGTCGTCCTTTGCCCAGGCGACCATGGGGCTGTGGTCCATGAAGGCCTGAAAGGCGGCTTCGCTGGCCTGCAGTTCACGGAGCGCCCGGTGAAGGGACGCCCGCTGGTCGTCGGCCTCCCCCGCCAGCCTGCGCTCCTCGAGAAAGGACCGGTACATGCTGATAAAGAGACCCGTAAGCACGCAGATATAGCTTCCCTTTTTCAGCGCATGGGCGGCGTCGAACATCATGTCGAAGAGGCCGTGGGAAGAGGACATGAACATGGCCTGGGACAGAAAGCCGACGATCAGCGAGAGCACAAGCCAGTGCTGAAAGTCGTTCTCCTTCCACGCGCCCGCGCGGAGATAGCCGATCAGGGCGAGCAGGAAGAACAGGGCCGGTATGAGCTCCTGGGGCCGGGGAAAGAAAAGCTCCGGGTAATAGGCCCGTGGAAGGGGCACGAAGATGAAAAAAAGGAAGGAAGCCGTCGTCAGCAGCGCGGCAACCGCGTACACTATGCGCGCGTTTGCTCCGCCTGCCCTGCCGCTGCCGCCGCCGCGGGACTCCCGTTGCCAGGCCAGATAGCTCATCCACAGGGCCAGGGAGAGATAGAGCCGCGAGGCGATCCAGCTCCAGGGGATGAGCGACGGCGGCGGAGAAGGAAAGGTGCGCGCAAAAAAAGATGATGTCACAACGGCATGATAGCCGTCCAGCAGGCCCGTGCCCAGAAAGCCCACGCCGATCAGCAGGAAAATGCAGGCCCTGCTGCTGTAGTAGTGGACCAGCCCCATGGCGCCCACGACCAGGGCCAGGATAGTTGCCACCGTCTCCATGAGCGTATGCAGCTCAGCGCTGCCCTGCCAGCGCAGGGGACGGAGGGCGAAAAAACCGGCGAACAGCGCGGCCGCCACGACAGCGTAGGCCAGTGCTCTGCGATGAATGGTAATGGACATGGGGTCTCCCCGCTCAGTGATAGTTAAACCCGAAGAAACAGTATAAATATTTAGCGAGGCTGTGCCTCAGATTGTTGAAAGAAAACCAAACCGTTGAACCGCCAAGACGCGCCCGCCCCGGTACTGCTTGCTTATGGATGCGGGCCGGGGAAGGACGCGAAGGTTTTTTATGCTTTTGAAATCTGAATTTGAGCTTTCCTTTGCGACCTTTGCGCCCTCGCGGTGAACGCTTTTGACTTTATAGAACTTGACTGAAAATGTAAGATGTTTGTCCGTAAAGTACTCTAGCGGGGTAAACGCGAATTTTCATAAGCTTGAACCAAATGCGCGAATCACCGAACTGGTGAATCATCAGACAAATAAGTTGCCCTTGTTTTATCCGTCTTTACCGTGTTCATCCCTGTTCCAACTGTCGTTTTTAGGATCACTGGTCCAGTATGGTCCGCACCTTCTGCAGCAGCTCCGTCGGCGAAGCCGGTTTGGAGATAAAGGGAACGCCTTCATCCAGCACGCCCTTCCGGTGGACGATGTCGGCCGTGTAGCCGCTCATGAACAGGCACTTGACACCGGGCCTGATGGAGGCAATCAGCTCCATGGCCTCTTTTCCGTTCATCTTCGGCATCACCACATCAATGATCACGAGGTCGATCCGGTCCTGCTGTTCCCTGAAGAGGCTGACCGCCTCTGCTCCGTCACGGGCCTCGATCACCTGATAGCCGAATTCTTTCAGCACCGTGGTGGTGATGGTCCGCGTAGCGGCGTCGTCCTCTGCCACGAGCACGGTCTCCGAGCCCCCGATGCTCCTGGCAGGCCTGTCGCGCTGTTGCGCTATCGGCGCTGCATTGGTGAGCGGAAGGTATATTTTGAAGGTCGTTCCCTGGCCGGGTTCGCTGTACACATTCACGTAGCCGTTGTGCTGCTTCACGATGCCGTAGACCATGGAGAGCCCGAGCCCCGTGCCCTTGCCGACGTCCTTGGTCGTATAAAAAGGCTCAAAGATGCGCTTCTGCGTGGCCGCATCCATGCCGGAGCCCGTGTCGCTTACGGACAGCATGCCGTATTGTCCGGCAAGGCCGTAGCCATGCATGAGGATAAAGCGGTCGTCGATCTCCCTGAAGCCCGTCTCGATCGAGAGCGCCCCGCCAGCGGGCATGGAGTCGCGGGCGTTTGTTGCCAGGTTCATCAGGACCTGCTCCACCTGACCGGCGTCTGCCATCACGACGAGCGGCTCGGGAGCAGGCGCAACGTTGAACCGGATGTCCTCACCGATCAGGCGGCGCAGCAGCTTCTCGACGCTGCGCACCACGGCGTTCAGGTCCGTGGGCCGGGGGTTGATGATCTGCCTTCTGCTGAAGGCAAGAAGGCTGTGGGTCAAATGGGCGGCGCGCTCCGAGGCGGCGAGTATCTGGTCGACATGCAGTCTGCCGGGATCGTCGTCAGCCATTTTGATTTCCAGCAGGTTGGCATAGC
>JBBIHD010000100.1:0-7658 GCA_037447195.1 Nitrospirota bacterium
GGGCGTCATGATGCGCTCTCCCCACGCCTTCATCGTTGCGGTCCGGAAGGGCGGACGACCGGAGGCTGACATAGCCCTGCTGCGGGAGGCCATTACGCCCGTCGGCGAACGATACCCCCTCCTGAAGAAACCCTTCATCCGGGGGACGGCAGCGCTCTTCGAGGCCCTGTGGCTCGGCGTCAAGGCCCTCAACTTCTCGGCCAATCATGCCGTTGAGAACGAGGACGGCGCCACGGAAGAGCTCGGCACGCTCGCCATGGCAGGGACCGTGGCTGTCGCTGTACTCTTCTCCCTCGGGCTGTTCCTGGCGCTCCCGCTCCTGCTCACCAAGCTGCTCGGCATGCACTTCGGCGCCGTGGAAGGCAGCAACCTCCTGTTCAATCTTACGGACGGCGCTTTCCGGGTCGCCCTGTTCCTCGGCTACGTGTCCGGCATATCGCTGATGAAGGACATCCGCCGGGTCTTCGAGTATCACGGCGCCGAGCACAAGGCCATCGCCGCCTACGAGGCGGGGGCAGAGCTGACCGTGGAGAACGCCCGCGGGCATTCGTGCATTCACGCACGGTGCGGCACCAGCTTTCTCTTCGCCGTGATCGTGCTGTCCATTGTGCTGTTCTCGCTCATTCCGGGGACCTGGCCGCTCTGGGCCAAAGCCGCAGCGCGGCTTGCGCTCCTGCCTGCTGTTGCGGGGCTGTCCTACGAGTTCATCCGCTTCACGGCAAAGCACCGGGGGCGCCCCCTGGTGGAGTTCTTTATCCTGCCGGGGCTCTGGCTCCAGCGGCTCACCACGCGGGAGCCCTCGGACGACCAGATCGAAGTGGCCATCAAGGCCCTCTCCGAGGCCCTGGCAACGCAACCCCGCTGACGCGGGGTTTTTTCTTAGAGATCACTTATAGCCGCGAATGTACGCGAATAAATCCAAAATGCCTTCGGGACACGGATAAGGTCAGAAAAGACCGGATCTGAGGGAGATTCTGCAGGCCTGATCCTTCCGTGTTCATCCGTGTTCGAAGGTTTTTGCTTTTTCTGCGCCGCTCTGAGCGGTCTGCGTTCATCTGCGGCCAAAAAATCAAACCATGCTCGATAAATTAGAAGCCGTATCGGAAAAATATGACGAACTGACCAGGCTCCTGTCGGACCCTGCTGTCGCCGCCGACCACCAGCGGTACCAGAAATATTCCCGTGAACGGTCGGACATCGAGGACGTGGTGACGCACTACCGCGCCTACCGCGACGTGCTGCGCCAGCTGGCCGACGCCGAGGAGATCATCCGGGACAAGCAGGCCGACCCGGAATTGCGCGAGATGGCCGATGCGGAGCTGAAGGAGCTCCAACCGAAGAGCGCCTCGATGGAGCAGGAGCTCCGGCTCATGCTCGTTCCCAAGGACCCCCGGGACGAGCGGAACGTGTTCCTTGAGATCCGCGCCGGCGCCGGAGGTGACGAGGCCGGGCTGTTCGCCGCTGACCTCTTCCGCATGTATTCGCGCTATGCCGAAAAGAAGCGGTGGAAGGTCACCGTCCTCGACATGAGCACCTCGGGCGTGGGCGGCATCCGCGAGGTCATCGCCCAGATCACGGGAAAAGGCGTTTTCAGCAGGCTCAAATACGAGAGCGGCGTGCACCGCGTGCAGCGCGTGCCCGCCACGGAGGCGAGCGGCAGGATCCACACCTCGACGATCACCGTGGCCGTCATGCCCGAGGCCGATGACGTGGACGTGCAGATCGAGGCCAAGGACCTGCGCATCGACACCTTCTGCTCCTCCGGCGCGGGCGGCCAGAGCGTGAACACCACATACTCGGCGGTCCGCATCACGCACCTGCCGACGAACGAGGTCGTCTCCTGCCAGGACGAACGCTCCCAGACCAAGAACCGCGAGAAGGCCATGAAGGTCCTTCGCTCGCGCCTCCTCGAGAAGGAGCGGGCACGACAGGACGCCGAGCTTGCCCAGGAGCGAAAATCGCAGGTGGGAACAGGCGAACGGAGCGAGAAGATCCGCACCTATAATTTTCCCCAGAGCAGGGTGACGGACCACCGCATCGGGCTCTCGCTGTACCGCCTCGACAGCGTGCTCGACGGGGACCTCGACGAGTTCATTGACGGCCTGGCCGCGGCGGACAATGCGGAGAGGCTGAAGAACCTCTAATATCAGCTCGGAGCGCGGAGTTCGGAGTGGAGAGTAACTGGCAAAGACACGGCGGTTCTTGTTCCACACTCCGCAATCCGCATTCCGCACTCGTACGGTGACCCTCGCCCAGGCGATACAAGAGGCAGAAGCGCGGCTCAGAAAGAGCGGCGTGCCGGACCCGCGGCTCGACGCCGAGCTGCTCCTGCGCCATGTGCTGGGAAAAGACCGGGCCTGGCTGCTTGCCCATCTTCGTGATGTGCTTGAGCGCGGCCCGCGGGCGGAGTATGACGCCCTGGTCCAGCGACGCGCAGCGCGGGAGCCCGTCCAGTATATCATGGGCGCACAGGAATTCTGGGGGCTGCCCTTCGCGGTCGCGGCCGGCGTGCTGATCCCCCGTCCGGAAACAGAGCTGATCATCGAGCGTACGCTCCGGGACCTGCGGGCCAGGCAGGAAACTGCCGGACAGCCCCTCATCATCGATCTCTGCACCGGCTCGGGCTGCATCGCCGTGAGTATTGCCCATGAGCTGCCCGAAGCCCGGTTCTTTGCAACTGATGCCTCGGAAGCGGCCATCGGGATCGCGCGGGAGAATGCGCGGCGCAACAACGTGGCTGACCGCATCCGTTTCCTGATAGGCGACCTGTTCGAGCCGCTGCGGGAGCTGGACCTGGCGGGACAGGTGGACGTGATTGCGTCCAATCCGCCTTATATCGCCGCAGCGGACCGGGATGCGCTCCAGCCCGAGGTCAGGGACCACGAACCGTCCATGGCGCTCTTCGCGGGGCCTGAAGGGACCGAGTTCCATGCCCGCGTCATCGACAATGCGCCGGAATTCCTCGCGCCCGGCGGTCTGCTGATCATGGAGATGGGCATCGGCCAGGCGGAAGCGCTCAGCGAGATGGTGCGCAAGAGCGGCGCCTTCGGCACTCCGGAGATACTGAAGGACCTGGCCGGCATCGACCGGGTGATCGCGGCAAAAAGACATTAACTTCGCATAGCGCAAAGCGCAGAGAGCAGAGCGTGAAACCCTTTGCACCATGCCCTATGCGCCATGCGCACTATCTTATGAAAAAGATCATCATCAACGGCGGCAAAAAGCTCAAAGGCGAAGTCACCGTCAGCGGCGCGAAGAACGCGGCCCTGCCGATCATCGCCGCGGGGCTTCTCTGTGAAGGCCGGCACCGGATAACCAATGTTCCGTCGCTCGTGGACGTGAAGACGCTCGGCAGGATACTGGCGAACATGGGCGTCTCCTTCGAGACCACGGACCACGAGGTGCTGATCGATTCATCGGCCCTCTCGAGTCCCGAGGCGCCCTACGACCTCGTGCGGACCATGCGGGCCTCGGTGCTTGTGCTCGGCCCGCTCGTGGCCCGCTTCGGCAAGGCCCGCGTGTCGCTGCCCGGCGGCTGCGCCATCGGGGCGCGGCCCATCAACCTGCATATCGCCGGGCTCGAGAAGCTCGGCGCAAAGGTGGAGATCGAACACGGCTATGTGGTGGCCTCGGCCAGGCGGCTGAAAGGCGCGGCCATCACCTTCGACACCGTGACCGTCACGGGCACCGAGAACCTGATGATGGCGGCCGGGCTGGCCGAGGGCGAGACGGTCCTCGAGAACGCGGCGCGCGAGCCCGAGGTCGTAGACCTTGCGAACGCTCTGGTCCAGATGGGAGCGCACATCGAGGGCGCAGGCACGGACATCATCCGCATCCGGGGCGTGGAGCGGCTCAAACCCATGGACCATCGCGTCATGCCCGACCGCATCGAGGCGGGAACCTTCGTGATCGCCGCTGCCATAACGAGGGGGTCCGTGCGTATCAAAAACGCGGAGCCCAGGCATCTGGACGCGCTCCTGGCCAAGGTCAGGGAATCAGGGGCCGAGGTCGCAACGTCGGAGACGACGATCGAAGTGAAAGGCGCCCGAACGATCAAGCCGGTGAATGTCACGACCATGCCCTACCCGGGGTTCCCCACGGACATGCAGGCGCAGATCATGAGCCTCATGACTATTGCCGACGGTGCAAGCGTGATCAACGAGACGATCTTCGAGAACCGTTTCACCCACGTTGCCGAGCTGCGGCGCATGGGCGCCGACATCCAGCACGACGGACGGACCGCCGTCGTGAAGGGAGTCCCGAAGCTCTCGGGCGCTCCGGTCATGGCCACGGACCTGCGGGCCAGCGCGTCGCTCATCCTTGCCGGGCTCGCGGCCGAGGGCGAGACCGTGGTCTCGCGCATCTACCATCTCGACCGGGGCTACGAGAACATCGAGGCCAAGCTCTCGGCCCTGGGGGCGGATATCAAGAGAGTGTAAGACACTATCCACCACGGAGACACGGAGGCACAGAGGAGAGCAGGGCAATGGCTTTGCATTAAGTTGCTCTCCGTGTCTCAGTGCCTCCGTGGTGGAACTTTCAGAAGGATTTACCAATGAAGATAATCGATTCAAAGCAGAAAGACGCCGTTGCCGAGCTGAAGCGCATCATCGACCGGGGCGAGTCAGCCACCGAGGAAGTGGCCGCCACGGTCCGCGAGGTGGTCGAGCGGGTGCGGCGCGAGGGCGACCCGGCGGTCCTGGAGTACACGGAAAAGTACGACCGCGTCCGGCTGATGCTGAAGGACCTGAAGGTCTCGCCTGACGAGATCAAACAGGCCTACGACAAGGTGGAGCCGAAGAAGGTGGAGGCCCTCCGTCTCGCGGCAAGGAACATCCGCGCCTTCCATGAGAAGCAGAAGATCACCTCCTGGGTGAACCAGGAGGCCGACGGCGTCATCCTGGGCCAGCTTGCGCGGCCGCTGCGGAGCGCCGGCGTCTACGTGCCCGGCGGCAAGGCCTGCTACCCCTCGTCGGTGCTGATGAACGTCATGCCCGCCAAGGTGGCCGGTGTGGAGCAGCTCGTCATGTGCTCGCCCGTTCCGGGCGGAAGCCTGAACCCCTACATCCTCGTGGCCGCCGACATCGCGGGCGTGGACGAGATCTACAAGATCGGCGGCGCCCAGGCCGTGGCGGCCATGGCCTACGGAACGGCAACGGTCCCGCGCGTCGACAAGATCGTGGGGCCCGGCAACATCTATGTCGCCACGGCCAAGCGGTACGTCTTCGGCCAGGTCGACATCGACATGATCGCCGGGCCGAGCGAGATCCTCGTGATCGCCGATGACAGCGCCGATCCTGCCTTCGTGGCCTCGGACCTCCTGTCCCAGGCCGAGCACGACGAGCTGGCATCGTCCATCCTGGTCACGCCGTCGAAGGCGATCGCCGAGAAGGTGAAGGCCGAAACGGAGCGCCAGCTTGCCGGCCTCGCGCGCAAGGAGATCGCGCGCAAGGCCATCGACCGCTTCGGCGTTATCGTGCTGACCGGCACGCTGGAGGAGGCGGCCGAGGTCTCGAACGCCATCGCCCCCGAGCACCTCGAGCTTGCCGTGGAGAAGCCCTTCGAGCTCCTTGCCCGCATCAGGAACGCGGGCGCCATCTTCCTGGGCCACTACACGCCCGAACCCGTGGGCGATTACATCGCCGGCCCGAACCACGTGCTTCCCACGGGCGGCACGGCCCGGTTCTCGTCGCCCCTCTCCACGGACGACTTCATGAAGAAGTCGAGCCTCATCTTCTACACGAAGGAAGGCCTCGACAGGGTCGCTGACGCGGTGATGCAGATCGCCGACGTGGAGGGCCTGGAGGCGCACGGCAACACGATCAGGGTGAGGATGGGGAAGAAGTGATGCAAGAAATGACAAATGCCAAAGTCCAAAGTTCAAATCAGGGGCGAAGCTCAAAGAATACTGATTTGTCATTGATCATTTGAACTTGATTTGACATTTGGATTTTGAAATTTGAACTTTTCATCCGCATCCTGATTATACAGAGTTTTATAAGGAGACGTCATGTCAGCAAAACCAAAGGAATCTCCGGCACAGAAACTCAAGCTCGGCCTTCCCAAGGGCAGCCTGCAGGAGTCCACGTTCAAGCTCTTTGCCAAGGCGGGCTACCGCATCCAGGTGGGCTCACGGAGCTACTACCCCACCATCGACGACCCCGACATGGAGTGCATCCTGGTCCGGGCCCAGGAGATGGCCCGGTACGTTGACGACGGCATCTTCGACGTGGGGCTCACGGGCAAGGACTGGGTCCTGGAGCAGGACGCCGACGTGGTCGAAGTGGCGGAATTGCGCTATGCCAAGGGCGGCCTCACGCCCGTGCGCTGGGTCGTGGCCGTGCCCGAGGATTCTCCCATCAAATCCGTGAAGGACCTGCACGGCAAGCGCATCGCCACGGAGCTCGTGGGCTACACCACCAAGTATCTCAAGTCCAAGGGCGTCAAGGCCGACGTGGAGTTCTCCTGGGGCGCCACGGAAGTGAAGCCGCCGAAGCTCGCCGACGCCATCGTGGAGCTGACCGAGACCGGCAGCTCGCTCCGGGCGAACAAGCTCCGCATCGTGGAGGTCATGCTCGAGTCCACGACGCGCATCATCGCGAACAAGAAGGCCTGGAAGGACCCCTGGAAAAAGAAAAAGATCGACAACATGACCATGCTGCTCCAGGGCGCCCTGGCTGCCGAGGAGAAGGTGGGGCTCAAGATGAACGTGCCGAAGGCGAGCCTGAAGGAGGTCTGCGGCCTCCTGCCCTCCATGCACGCGCCCACGATCTCGCACCTGGCCGACCCCGAATGGGTCAGCCTCGAGGTGATCCTGGACGAGAAACAGGCCCGGGGCCTCATCCCGCGGCTCAAGCGCCGGGGGGCGACGGGCATCGTCGAGTATCCCCTGAACAAGGTGATCCCCTGAATTATAAAAGGCGGCCCGGAAGGCCGCCTTTTCTGTTTTCCCTTTGCTGTCAGGGAATGATCTCAAAATGTTTGCAATGCCTGGGACGATAGCGGGAGAAGTCCCTTCTGTCCAGGGTAAAGACCGTCCTTATCTTGAGGTCTTCAGCCAGAACAACCAGTGAGGCGTCGGCGAGATCCATGGGGAGGTCGGCGTATTTCTGCATCAGGTCCCGCATGCGTGAATGCAGATTTTCCGAAATATCAACGACACGAACCCCTCCAGAAAGAATGAAATCCCAGAGCTCACGCTGCCCCACATCCCAGCCTTTGAGAAAATAAAACGCCTCGGCAAGGGCCGGCCATGTCGTGACAAGAGGCGAGCGCATATCAACCAAGACATCATTGCATGCCTGATGGAGCGGCTCAGATATATCAAAAAGCGAAACGAGCGGACCAGCATCTATAACGACCATTTTTTCCGCTTCGCTTCCAACTGAGATTTCAATATTTCCTTGGCGTCCCTGATCCGGTTCCCGTGCCCGCTTCCCTCTTTGCTCTTGTGAACTGCCTGATAGATCTCCCACGGCGTCCGCTGCTTTTCCTCCACGATGCGGGCGCAGTACTGCCGGATGGATTCCCGCACCAGTTCGGATTTCGTGACACCCAAATATTCAGCGGCCTTCCTCAGCAGTTCCTCGGTTTCCTTATCCAAACGCGCACTTGACGGCACAGCAGCCTCCTCATTCTGTAGTACATTATGTACTACA
>JBBIHD010000101.1:0-7644 GCA_037447195.1 Nitrospirota bacterium
GCTAGTTAACCGACTTTTATTATAAAGTTGGCATCTTTAGCTGATCACTGTCTTATTATCATTCGCTCTTCATTTGTTATTCCATACAGCCCATAAACAATCTCATCAATCTTCTCATCCGTCACCGCGATCTCGCGTTCGATCTTTTCACGTTCGGCGGACGGAGGAAGAGCGGCCTTCTTTTTGTGGAGATCAAGCATCCGATCAACGTGGGAGATGAGTTTATCATGGATTGCTTTTTCGGATGGATTCTTGAAGTCAATGACGTGGATGGGAAGCTGCCTTATAAACCGGGACTCGTAGGAGAAGTAGCCGCCCCGGAACGTAGTGCTGAACTGATGATGATACCAGTCCAGCAGTTTGCTGTTCAGCAATGCCAGAAGGTACTTGGGGTTTATGGCGTCCTTTGCGAGGATGCCGTAGCCGCCCGCAGCTCCGCCGCTGAAATAATATTTTCCCTCGTCATCAAAACAGTATGACGCTGCGGGTGCGAGATCGGGCGTAATGATCTTTATTAAGTCAAACTTATCCAGACTTTTGGGATAGATATAGGCATACCAGCTCTCGCACTTCATCTTTCCTTCTTCTCTGTTCTCCAGATACTTTTTATTCTCATTCAGATAATCCCAGCAAGCCGGATAACGTTCTTGAAAATATTTCTTAGATATCAATGCGCCGTTTTCATAAGGGAACAGTACGACCCTCTCTGTATCCTCAATAAGATATCGTCGCATCTGGCCGCCTTTAATAAGAGGCTTAAGCGGGCCGGATTCAAGTTCGAACTCCTTTTCCAACTGCGGAGAAAAGATAACGATAGAATTTTTCTTACGCTTAATGACATCCAGAATGTACACCTTGTCGGCGCTTGTCTTGAGCCCTTGAAAAATCCTGTCAGTGACTTCTTCCAGGGGTACGGTATTAACCTTGATCTTATTAATCAGCGCGGTAGCCTCTTCGAATGTGAAATTCCAGGTCTCCGGAGCAGCTTGTTTCTTTGAAACCATGCCGATCTTCATGTTCTCGTCGGTTAGACGGTCGGCATCGAGAATCGTCCGCAACTGATCCTGCGGCTTCGTGAGTTTTGCCACTTCCGCATATTTGAAGGAAGCGGCCCTGTTCTTTGAAAGAAACAGCAGGCAGGTATAAGTGCTGGCGCCGTCAAAAATCTGATTGTCCCGAAAATGCACGACCTCTTTGAGCGTATTGCTCTCAGCAATCAGCTTGCGCAGGCCCTGTCCGTATGAGGCCTGGAAAAATTTATGAGGCAGAATGTAGCCATGCATTCCGTCGGACTTCAAGAGTTCGAGCGCCTTTTCGACAAAGAGTGCATAGATGTCATAGTTGCCCGAAGCGGATTTGTATCTCTTGTTAAAATAGTCCACCTGCTCCCGCGAAAGGGTCTGTATCCGCACATACGGCGGATTGCCGACCACGGCATCAAAGCCGCCGCTCTCGATGATCTCGCCGAATCCGGCAGTCCTGGATGCCCAGTCAAAAGGATTGATCCTGTCTTTGGCATCGTCGTCAAGGGCGAACAACCCCCCTTGAATTCCCCCCTTGCGAAGGGGGGACAAAGAGGGGTCAAACATGTCGTACCCGATCAAACTGTTTCCGCATTTGATATTATTGCCGAGGGCCGGGAGAAGGTGTTGCTTGCGGGGCAGCATGCCGCGCTCGCCTTCGAGGGCCTTGAGGTAAAGACTCATCATCGTTACTTCAACGGCCTGGGCGTCTATGTCCACGCCGAAAAGGTTGTTCCTGAGTATCATTGCCTTTTCGTGGAGCGGCAAAGCCAGGTCCTCGGGGTTCACCTTTGTGTAGATATCCAGATGAAGGGTCTGGGCGTCCTTAGGATGTTCCCGGTAGTATCGGAGATGGTAGTCGATGAGATATTGATATGCGCCGAGAAGGAACGAGCCTGAGCCGCAAGCGGGATCGAGTATCTTTATCTTCTCGATCTGCTTCGGCGTCTTGCCTTCAATAATCTTGCCCACGGTGTTCTTGACGATGTAATCAACAATGAACTTCGGCGTATAGTAAACGCCGCCAGCCTTCTTTACCTCCGGCTTTTCCTCCACCTTCACGCGCTGGGGCGTAACGCGGATGGTGCTGCCGAGATAGCGTTCATAAATGCTGCCCAGGAGTTCCACTCCGATGGCGTCGAAACGATAGCGGCTCTTGGGGAAATAGAGGTTGTCGATGATGTTGGCGAGAATATCGGAATCGACTTCCACGCTCTCGCAGGCATGGGGCTTGAAGATGTCGCCGTTCAGGTCGTCGTTCACCTCGCGGAAGAGGTCAACGAGGGCGGGCATCATGGGCTTGCGTTTGCCTTCTTCCCGCCACTGCGCCACGATCTCCCACAGCTCCCGCTCCGGCCTGATCCTCCGGTCTTCGGCGATGCGGATGAAGATGATGCGGTCGAGCAGCTTTTGGACCACATCGTTCAGCACATGGACGTCAAGCGCGTGGTTACGCTTGTTGATGTCCTTGGCAAGCTCGGTGCGCCACCCGGTCAGGTCTTCGAGAAAAGACTTGTCCGGCGGGATTCTCAGGCGTTTGCTCTTCGGGTCACGGGGAAGCAGCGCCTCAAGGGAACCCTGCTCAACACGCTCCTTGGAAAGTTCCCAGAGCTTCTCGATATTGGCGGGGTAGTCGGTGTACTTGAAATCGTAGAGAAGACCTTCCTGCGGATATTTCGGATTGGGCTTGAGCGAAGCGTCGAAGAGCTTGAACTGTTCAAAGTCGGTAAGGACGACGAAGGATACTTCTTTCGTCGACCAGGCATAGGTCTTCGCCTGCATGATATGGTTTACATCGTCCAGCGGGACCCACGGGGCTTTTGCCTCGACGAAAAATTTGGTGTTGCCGTTCACGCGGAAGTTATAATCAGGGCGGAGGGACGTTTCGGGGGATAGCTCGACGATCACGTCGCGATTATGGGGTGGTTTGTGGGCCTTGTTCTCGATGTCCCAGCCGAGCGCGTCGAAAAAGGGATTGAGAAAATCTATCCTGACCTGGGCCTCGGGGTAGCCCTTCTGGAGGTAGTGGTTCTTGTCCTTCTCGAATTTCCGGACCAATTCCCTGAGTGCTTCCCTGAACGAGCTTGGATCAGCCAATGAGCGGACCTCCATCGAAACGGCAGACAAGGCAATGTTTTGGCTTCAGTGCCATTACCATAGCATCAACGGGGAAAAAAAACAAGCGGGGGGCTTGACAGCGGGGGAATGAAGCGGGTGCGAAAAACGGTTGCCGGGGAGGGATGGTTCCCGCGTGACCGTCCGCGGGAATGCCGACCGGGTCTGAAAAGAAAATGGTATTTCCGTCACAGCTTCAGTGCGCGAAGGAAATCGACCAGAACATCTTCTTTGATACGATAGCCCTTCTGGATAAGATCAAGCGTCAAAAATTCAAGGTCTTCTCTGCCAACGGTCCCGGCCTTATAAGCGTCCCTCAATACTCCAAGGGTGCCTTTGGGCGCGAGCCACTTGTAGGGAAAGTTTGTCGAGTTTGGCAAGAAAGATAAGCGGCGAGGCGTTGCAGACGATTCGCTCAGCCATCTACCGCAGGTCCTCGGCCAGCTCTTCCATGGAGTAATCCACATGTATCTCCGCCTTCTTTGCCTTTTCTAACATCTCCCAGATGTCCACGGAGAGCATCTCCGCGGCCCGCTGGAGCGATATTTTCCTCTCCCGGTAAAGATCGAGGACGTTTTTTTCATTCAGGGCATCAAGGCCCTGCTTCAGCGCCCTGGCAATGAAATCGTTCGTTTTGATGCCCTGCGCTTTAGACGCCTTTTCGGCTTTTTTATATATGTCGCTTTCTACTTTTATGACCTTCATGGTCTTGTCCTCTTTTGCGAGCGATGATTAAATACTAAAGAAACCCGGGGAGTTTGTCAAGGATAACTCCAGAAGGGAAGGACCGCTGGCGATCGTCACGCGGGTGGAACGGTGGCCGCGGGGAAAGAAATTTATCTCTTGACCACGCGCACCAGGTTGTTGCGCTCGTTCAGGCCGTCGACAATGGCGCCGAGGCCGGCCATGTTGGTGATGTAGTCAATGGCGCCGCGGGAGATCTCCTCGCCGGGCACGACAAGGGGGATGCCGGGGGGATAGACCGTCACGATCTCGGCGGCCACCCTGCCTGCCGACTCGGCGACGTTGATCAGCTCCGTGTCGGAATAGAAGGCGTCCCGCGGGGTCATGACGAAGCGGTTCGAAAGGGAAGGCGGATGGACCTTGTCCAGGGGCAGCAGCGCTCCCTGCAGCCCCGTCTCCGAAGCGATCTGGCGCAGCCCCTCCACGAGCCGGTTCAGGTCGTCCTGGCGGTCGCCGATGGACACGATGACCAGGATATGGAAGGGGTCCGCCATCTCAACCTGGATGCCGAAGCGGGTGTTCAGCATCTGGGAGACGTGGTAGCCTGAAAGGCCCAGGCCGGACACGGTAATAGTGAGCTTGGTCACGTCCATGTCGGCCATGCCCGCTGCCCGGGCCTGGTCCTTGCCGAAGCAGGTGATGCCCGGGATCTTGTTGATCTCGGTCCGCGCTTCTTCCGCAAGCTTCAGCGCCCGGTTCAGCAGCTTCTTGCCCTCCGTGGCCATCTGCATGCGCGCAAGGTCCAGGGAGGCCATCAGGATATAGGAGGGGCTCGTGGTCTGGAGCAGCTTCAGGGTGTTGGTCACGTCGTCGATGTTCACCCGTCCGGCCCGGGCGTGCAGCATGGAGGCCTGGGTCATGCCGCCCACGATCTTGTGGGTGGACTGGACGCAGAGGTCCGCTCCGGCCTCCAGGGCGCATTTGGGCAGCTTGGGATGGAATTTGAGGTGCGGGCCGTGGGCCTCGTCGAGCAGGACGATAAGGCCCTTCTCGTGGGCGTAGGGGATGATCTTCTCGATGTCCGCGCAGAGGCCGTAGTAGTTGGGACTGGTGATCAGCAGGGCCCGGGCGCCGGGATTGTCGTCAATGGCCTGCTTCACCGTATCGAAGGTGACGTTCAGGGTGAGCTTGAGGTCCCGGTGGAACTCGGGCTGGAAGAACGCCGGTTTGGCGCCGCTCACGATCAGGCCTGTCAGCACGGACCGGTGGCAGTTCCGGGCGATCAGGACCGTGTCGCCGGGGTTCGTGGTGGAGGCGACCATGGCATGGTTGCCTGCCGTGGTGCCGTTCACCAGGAAATAGGAACGGTCGGCGCCCGCGGCCCGGGCAGCGAGCTCCTGGGCCTCCTTGATGACGCCTGTGGGGTTCTGGAGCGAGTCGACCTCGTCGAGGGTGGTCAGGTCGATGGTGAAGATCTTGGGCCCCACGAACTTGCGGAACCGCGTGGATATGCCTTTGCCGCTCTTGTGGCCGGGGGTATGGAAGGAGACCTTGCGGCTCTCGGCGAGGCTGACCATCGCGTCAAACAGCGGGGTGCGAAGCTGCTCTTCGTCGATTCGGGGAGGGGGGCTCATATCGCCCTAATGATAGGTGAACAGGGGCGCATTGTCTTCGATCACCTTTGCCTGTTCGGCCAGCGCCTTCCGGATGTGTTTGGCAAGATTGAACAAACCGACATTGGTTATGCCGTCGTAAAACCGGTTCTCGCCCTTGATCCGCCTGGCGATCATGTCGTCGACCTCCTCGGGCGTGAACTTCCGGGGGTCGCGGTTCTTCGAGGCCAGCGTGAAGCCCCAGGGCAGCGCAAAGGACGGGATGGGAACGTCATAGGGCGCCACCACGGGGAAGACCGTGGAAAGGGTCTTGTTCACCGCCGTAAAGTTCAGGAGTTGGTGGAGCGCCGTGGTGCCTGCCTGCAGGGAGATGACCCCGTCAGGGCTCAGGCGCTCCTTCACGATCTCGTAGAACTCGCGGGTGAACAGAAGATAGGCCGGCCCTTCCTCGACGGGCTCGGAGATGTCGATGATGATGGCGTCGTAGGTGTCTGTCGTCTCTTCCAGGTACTTGCGCGCATCCATGAACCGGAGGTCCGTACGGGGGTCGTCAAAGGCGCCCTGGTGCCACTCCGGCAGCATTTCCCTGGACTTTTCAACCACTTCCTGGTCGATGTCCACCATCATGCAGTACTCGACGGACTTGTGGCGCAGCACCTCGCGCAGCGTGGCGCCCTCGCCGCCGCCCACGATGAACACCCGCTTGGGGTTCGGGTGGCACAGCATCGCGGGATGCACCAGCGCCTCGTGATAGATGAACTCGTCGGTGATCGACGACTGCATCTTTCCGTCCAGCACAAGGCACCGGCCATAGCTCCCGCTGTCCATGATCTCCATCCGCTGGTACTTGGTCTGGTTGGAGTAATGGATCATGCGAATGCCGTGGATATGCCCCTCTTCGGGGCTGGTATACTCAATGAACCACTTGAAGCTCTTCGGCTCTATCATGTGCAAACGGCTCCTGCAGCGTTACCTTGTGAGGCAGCTTTTCGTGGCCCAGCACGCCCCGCTTCATCTCGACGATGGAGGGGTTCTTGGACTGGAACTGTTCGATAAGGAACTTGGCGGCAACCTGGGGCTTGATGAGGTCCCCGCAGGTGAAGACATCTACGGCTGCGTAGCCGTACTCCGGCCAGGTGTGAATGGCAAGGTGGGATTCGGCAATGACAACCATACCGCTGATGCCAAAGGGGCTGAATTCATGAAAAGCGACCTCAACAATCGTCGCCTTTGCCTCCAAAGCGGCATTTTTCATTGCATCAGTTACAAATTGTAGATCGCTCAGGGTCTTGGGGTTGCAATCCCGCAACTCCAACAGCAGGTGAGTGCCCAACGCGTGCAACCTGTTTGCCTCCTTCTCCGCCCGCCGAATGACCCCGGGACTCTGTCCCGGATCTGCGAGCACCGCCTTCCACCCTCGGAGTGGAAGGGCTGTGTTTCCCGCCAACGCTGCCTGAGCTGCAGACAGCACGAAGATACGCTAAATTTGTTTGTGATTTATCAAAATTATGCCGATTTGTCAAGGATAAAAACGGTTGAGGCCGTTTTTTTCTCCCGAGGCAGCCTCGAGTCCCGGTCTGAGGTCCCCGGCAGGCTTCTCGGGTGGCTCCCCGGCCCCTGCTGGGAGACGGGGAACCGCTTCCCAAAAAAACATCTTTACAATTGCCCCCGTAGGATTTACTATTCCTGCCTGTATCGGCTGGAAGAGAGAGGGCAGGACGGCGCACCGCACCGCCCGGCGCCGGAGGGACCGCGCGGCACAGGCTGCCGCCGGACACCAGCGCCTGCGCTTTCAGCATCGGGAGGCCCCATGTCGGAACTGGACGGCTTTGTCGAGATCGGATCGGTGCTCGTCAATCCGGAGATCTTCACCCGCCCCTATACCTGCGACGTTGAAAAGTACGGTTGCGCCTCCCTCTGCTGCTACCGGTCCTGCATTGTGAGCCCCGACGAGGCGGCCCGCATCGAACAGCACCTCGACGGCATCGTCCCCTACCTGGCGCCGGAGAACCAGGCGGCGGTCCGGAAGAACGGCTCTGTCCTGGGCGTCTGCAGCACCCAGTGCCCCACAGGCTGCGTCATCCACGAGGACGAGGCCCGGGCCATCAAGCGGACCTTTGGCGGCGCTGATTTCCGCTGCGTGCTGCTGTTCAACAACACCTGCTCGCTCATCTACGCCAACGACCAGGGGCTCAAATACTGCGCCGTGC
>JBBIHD010000102.1:0-7643 GCA_037447195.1 Nitrospirota bacterium
TTATTATGATCATGCTGTCCACGGCTCAAGCCCCCTTCAGCACTCTGCTCAGGAACGTCTTTGTCCGGTCATGCTTCGGGTCCCGGAAGATCTCATCGGGCGGCCCTGATTCGATGATGGCGCCGTCGGCAAAGACCACGACGCGGTCGGCCACCTCGCGGGCGAAGCCCATCTCGTGGGTCGAGATGAGCGAGGTCATGCCTTCCTGGTAGACCAGGTCCTTGATCACGCCCAGGACCTCGCCCACCATCTCGGGGTCCAGCGAGGCCGTGGGCTCGTCAAAGAGCATCACCTGCGGCTTCATGGCCAGGGCCCGGGCGATGGCGACGCGCTGCTGCTCGCCGCCCGAGAGGGTATCGGGCCGGGCAGCGGCGCGGCGCGTGAGGTTCACACGCTTCAGGAAGGCACGGGCCTCTTCCTCGGCCCTGGCGCGGGCAAAGCCGAGGACCTGCACGGGCGCCAGGGTGATGTTCTCGAGGACGGTCATGTGCGGAAAGAGGTTGAACTGCTGAAAGACCATGCCCACGCGCAGCCGCACGCTGCGGATCGCTTCGAGGTCCGCGCGCGAGGGACGGCTGCGGTCGATGGAGTGGAGCTCGATCCCGTCCACGTCGACCTCTCCCTGCTCGAAAACCTCGAGGCCGTTGATGCAGCGCAGAAAGGTGCTCTTGCCGCTGCCGGACGGGCCGATGAGCACCACGACCTCGCCCTTCTTGACTTCAAGGTCAACCCCTCTGAAGAGCTGGTGGTTGCCGAAGGATTTATGGAGGTTCCTGATTCTGATCATCGTTCTTCGTCAGATTCCTGAGAGGGACAGTCCCCTTTGATCCCAGGGGGACTGTCCCTCTCCGTTCATTTCTGTCCTTTCAGCTTCCGCTCCAGCCGCCGGGCCAGGACCGAGAGCGGATAGCTCATGCCGAAATAGAGCAGTGCCACGACGAGGCCGAGCTCGAAGAAGCGCAGCGTCGTCGCCGCCAGGATGCCGTAGGTCTTGGTCAGCTCCACCATGGCGATGACCGAGACGATGGACGAGTCCTTGAAGAGCGCGATGAAGTCGTTCGTCACCGCCGGGAGGCTGATGCGAAAGGCCTGGGGGAAGACAACGCGCCGCAGGGCCAGGCTGTGCGGCATGCCGAGGGACAGCGCTGCCTCGAGCTGGCCCCGGGGCACGGCCTCGATGCCGCCCCGGTAGACCTCGGCCTCATAGGCCGCATAGTTCATGCCCAGTCCGATGATGGCGGCGGCCAGGGGTGAGAGCGCGATGCCGATGTTCGGCAGCCCGTAATAGAGGATGAAGAGCTGGATCAGGAGAGGCGTGCCCCGGTAGACCTCCACGTAGGCCGCGGCGAGGGACCGGAGCGGCGCGGGCCCGAAGAGGCGCGTTCCGGCAAGCAGCGCTCCCAGCGTGATCGCCAGCGCCATGGACAGTACGGACAGGAAGACCGTGATGGACGCGCCTTTCAGCAGCGTGGGGAAGAAGGTATAGAGCGGCGCGTCCCTGCTCTCGGCCCGGAACTGGTCGCCCGCCTCTGCTCCTGCTGATGCAGAGACGAGCCTGGCCTGTTCCTTGTCCCAGAGGCCCCACTTCTCATAGATCCTTTTCAGTTCGCCGGAACGGAGCATCCTGTCGATCACCTCGTCGACGGCCTCCTTCAGCTCCCTGTCGGTCCTGCGCAGGGCGATGCCGTAGAACCCGCCCGGCACAGGCGGCCCGGCATAGGCGAGCCGCGGATCAGGCTTTCCATAGTAGACGGCGATGGGGGTGTCCAGAAAGGCTGCGTCAAGGCGGCCCAGGGCCAGGTCCTCGTAGGGCCAGGCCGCGGAATAGGACCTGATCTGCACGCCTGGGATCTCCTTCAGGATCTTGTGCGATACAGCGCCGGCGAGCGTGCCCACCTTCATGCCCGAAAGGTCGTCCAGGCCCCGGATGCGGGCATCGCCCTTCCGGACCATGAGCTGGAGGGTGTATACATAATAGGGCCGGGAAAAGAGAACGCGCTTCCGGCGTTCAGGGATGATCTCGAGCCCGTTCATGGCCATGTCGAAGTCGCCGCGCTCAAGGGCCGGGATGAGGCTGTCCCAGGCGGTCTGGACCATTTTTGCCTTCACGCCGAGCTGCTTTGCGATGGCCTCGGCGATGTCCGCCTCGAAGCCGATGAGCCTTCCGGGGTCCGAGGGATCGGGAAAGACATAGGGCGCGCCGCCTTCCGAATCGGAGCCCCAGAGCAGAACGCCGCGCTTCCTGATGCGCTCGCGGGCGGACTCGTCCGGCGCTGCAGCGGCCGCCGGCGGCAGCAGAGATGCGGCGAGAAAAAGCAGCAGCAAACGAGCGCGAACCATGGCCGCACGGTAGCATTGAACAGCGCTGCTGTCAATAAGCAAGGGCGGTCGCAGACCGGGTCAGCAGGCTGCCGCGCGTAAAAAAACAGTTAGTGCTCAGGTCAGCTGCTCGCTCTGTCGCTCAACGTGCCCTTAAGACGCCGAAACGCCAACAGAACAAGTGCTTACACCCTCAGCGCCTTCGGTCCGGGGGCGCTTACACTGCACGCTCACAGCGTCTATTGCTCAGGGCAGGCCTGAGCACCTGGCAGGCATTGAAAACAAAAAAAATATCCAGTTGACAAAGACTTTTCGTATAGGTAATATCGAAATCGGGCATTGATACCGGAGGTTACAGGCACTATGGCCGGCGAAAAGATTCTGAGCATTGACGACAGCCCGACAGTCCAGCGACTGATCGACATGATCCTGTCGTCCCAGGGATTTCAGGTCATCCTCGCATCTGACGGCGAAGAAGGCATCGCGAAAGCGAAGGCCGAGAAGCCTGCGGTCATTCTCGTCGACTTCGTCATGCCAAAGATGAACGGCTTCCAGGTCTGCAAGACCCTCAAGGAAGACCCCGACTTTCAGGACACCCCCATCATTCTCGTCACTTCCAAGGGCGACAAGGTCGGCACCAAATTCGTTGACGTGCTCGGCATTGCCGAGTATTTCACCAAGCCCTTCCAGCCCGACGAGCTCATTGCCAAGATCCGTGAGGTTATCGGCAAGCAGGGCGGGGCTGCCGCTCCCGCTCCCGCTCCTGCGGCCCCGCCACGGGCTGCCGCTCCTCAGGCTGCGGCCCCGGCGCCTCGTCCCGCCCCGGCCCCGGCCGGTGCGCCGGCAGCCGGCATCGAGTCGGTCGTGCGGGAGGCCGTGGAGCGGGCGCTCGAAGAATTCGCCAGGAACACGCTGCCCGAGATCGTCCGGCGGGAGATCGCAAAAACGCTGCCGGCGAACAATGCGGGCATCAAGGGCAATCTGGCCTCCTTCAGGATCATCGAGCTGCTGCAGATGCTGAGCCTGCAGCGCCAGACGGGCCGGCTCGCGATCACCCGGGGCAGCGACGGCGGCGAGATTTGCTTCAAGGACGGCGAAGTGGTTTTCGCCAGCACGTCCTGCGGGAACGGCCGGTCCTCCCTGGACGGGCTGCTGCGGACGTCCTGCAAACTGAAGGACGACCAGCTGGCCCGCGTGCTGACCATGGCGGAAAAGACCAAGGAGCCCATCGATACAGTGCTGGTCAGGGAAAAACTGATCGACAGCAAGTCTTTTGCCGATTGTCTCAGGACCCACACGGAGCGCGAGGTCTATAAGATCATGTCCTGGCGCGAGGGAAGCTTCTTCTTTGAGAAGGCGGCGCCACCGGCCTTCGCAAGCGCCCTGCGCCTGAAGGTGGAGGACCTGTTGCTGGAAGGAGCGCGCCGCGCAGATGAGTGGGTGCTGATCCAGCAGAAGATCCCGAACTTTACCGTGGTATTTGAGCCGCTTATCGGGAATGCCGAGGAGCTCACGCGCAGGGGCCTGAGCGAGATGGATGTCAAGATCTTCACTCTCGTCGACGGCAAACGCACCATCCAGGACATTCTCGACGCCTCCTGCCTGGGCGAGTTCGAGGTGGCCAAGTCGCTCTTCATCCTGCTGTCCGTCAACCTGATCAGGAGGGCGAAATAGCCCGGTCCTGCGGCGGCCGAAGGGCGGCGAAACCCTTGGGAAATCTTGACAAACCCAAAGAAATATGTTACTTTTTTAGCACCCGTTTTTTCCGGGTCAAAGGAGAGTTCGCATGGCCAAAATCCTTATTGCCGACGATAGTCTGGCGGAACTTCAGCTTTTTCAGGCGGCCCTGCAGCCGACCGGCCACAGCATCGTGACCGTCATGGACGGCGAGGCGGCGGAAGAGAAAGTGAAGACCGACAAGATCGACCTTATCATCCTCGATGTGGTCATGCCGAAGAAGAACGGCTTTCAGGTCTGCCGGGACATTAAGAACAACGATCAGTTCAAGAACATCCCTATCATCATGGTCACGTCCAAGGACCAGGAGAGCGACAAGTTCTGGGGAATGAAGCAGGGAGCAGATGAATATTTGACCAAGCCTTTCCAGCCCGAGGATCTCCTGAAGGCCGTCAAAAAATACATCTGACCTCCGCGGTGGAGGTCTTATTTTGGCCGAGCTGGGAATTGACGCGAACACTGAGGCGCTGGATGTACTACCGGAAGAGGAAATACGGCTGTGCCTTTTTTCCATCGGCGAGGAGCTCTATGCGCTGCCGATCGAGGCTCTGACGGAGATCATCATCGCCCAGCGAATCTTTCCCGTCCCCACGACCCCCGCTCACGTGCTCGGGATCATCAACCTCCGCGGAAACATCGTTCCCATAATCGACATCCGCTTCGCGCTTTCCCTGCCGCAGCAGTCGAAACCAGACCAGATCATCATCGTCAAGCATGGCCCTGTCCTGCTCGGCATCATCGTTGACAACGTTACGGAAGTCGCATCGGTCCCTGAAAGCAATTTTCTGCCGCTGCCGTCGGACAGCACGGGCCGGACCCGATATTTCAAGTCCATGGTGCAGCGGGAGGGCGGCGCCGCCGGCCTGCTGGACATAGACTATCTGTTCTCGGCGGTGAAGCTTGCATGAACGTTCCGTCGTCATCAACCATGCCGGGCGGCCCTGCCGCCGTTGTTCAGCCACCACCAATCCGCGCAAGGCGCAAGGAGTATGACGCATGAAGATTCTGAAGAACCCCTTCCATACGCTCTTTTACCGGATCAGCATCAGGACCAAGATCGTCGTCGTGATCCTGGGTATGGCCGCATTCTTCGGAGCGGCGATCCTCGCGTTCATCTCCTACAAGATCAACCGCACGCTGATCGAAGAGGCGCTGAACAAGACCGTGATCCTTGCCGACGGCCTGAGCGTGAGGGCGGCGGAGCCGTTGCGGGCGGCCGACGTGAACGGCCTGCAGTTCATCCTGGGGGAAGCTATCAGCCAGCCCGACGTTCTTTATGTCTTCGTGCGCGACAGCAGGGGCCAGGTGCTGGTCTCTTCCTTCGAGGGTGGAGCGTTTCCTGCCCAGCTGCAGGGGGTCAACGTTCTCGCCTCCGGGGCGCCCTTCGGCACTGAAGAGCTGTCGATCCCCTTCCGGGGCGCAGTGCACGAGGTCATTGACGTCGCCTCGCCCGTGGCCCGCGCAACCCTCGGCACGGTCCATGTGGGGCTGAACATCTCGCTGATCAAGAAGAAGATCAATAATCTGCTCACGACCATCATGGCCGTGGGCATCGTCTTTCTCGGCATCCTTTCCGTCGTAACGCTCCTGTTCGCCTATCGTATCGTCATGCCCGTGCGGGACCTGATGAGGGTGGCCGAGGCCCTGGGCCGCGGCGAACTGACCAAGACGGCCAAGATCGTGACGGGCGACGAACTGGGCCAGCTCGGCGAAACACTGAACCAGACCATCCAGCGCCTGCAGGGCCTGGTCCAGACCGAGACGGACCGGGACAAGATGCAGAGCCAGGTCATGGGCCTGCTGTCCGTCGTGAGCTCCGCCGCTGAAGGAGACCTCACCACAAAGGCGGAAGTGACGGCAGACGCCCTTGGTTCCGTGGCCGACGCCTTCAACCTGATGATCAACGGCCTCGCCCAGCTCGTTACCCATGCGCGGAACGTGGCCGGCGAGATCCAGCACTCCACGTCGGAAATTCTCATGTCCTCCGACCGGATGCGGGCCGGCGCCGAGCAGCAGGCGTCGCAGATACGGAGCGCCTCGGAATCGGTGAACAACCTGTCGCTCACGATCCAGCGCATGGCCGAGAACGCCGACGCCGCCACGCAGGCCGCCCACCGCGCCACCCAGGCGGCCGTCAAGGGCGGCTCGTCGGTGACCGAGACGATCAAGGGCATGCAGCGCATCCGGGGCTCCGTGCAGTCCACGGCGAAGAAGATCAAGGGCCTCGGTGAGCGGTCCCTCGAGATCGGCGCCATCATCGAGGTGATCAACGAGATCGCCACCCAGACGAACCTGCTGGCGCTGAACGCCGCCATTGAAGCCGCGCGGGCCGGCGAGCAGGGCAAGGGTTTTGCCGTCGTTGCCGACGAAGTCCGGAAGCTGGCGGAACGCGCCGGCCGGGCAACGAAGGACATCACGGGCCTGATCAAGGGCATCCAGGTGGAGACGAGCGAAGCCGTGACGGTCATGGAGGAAGGAACGCGGGAGGTGGAGGAGGGAACGCGGCTTGCCGACCAGGCCGGTACGGCGCTTCGCGAGATCGAACAGATCGTTAAACAGTCCGCCACCCTCGTGACGGAGATCACCCGGGCCGCGGCCGACCAGGTGAAGGTTACGGACAGCGTCGTGCAGTCCATGGGCACGATTTCCAAGGTGACGCGGGAAACGACCGTGGGGGTCCAGGAAACCGTGACGACCATCGGCAAGCTGGCCGAACTGTCAAAGCAGCTTACCGATGCCATCGGCCGGTTCAAGATCGGCGCCGGCGACCGGAGCGTCCGACCAACGCCCCAGGCGGCCGCCGTCGATTTCGAGAGCCTTCCGCCCCTCGCGGAGAACGTCACGACCAGCGAAGAAGAGATCAAGCTCGGTTTTCTTGAATAGGTGACATGGGCGGAACGTACGATAAATCGGAGATCATCGAATTCTTTCTCATGGAGGCGAACGAGCACCTGCAGAACCTGAATGCAGGCCTGCTCTCCCTCGAGAAGAACCCCACGGACAAGTCCCTCATCGACGAGTTGTTCCGCGCGGCCCATACCCTCAAGGGCTCCGCTGCCATGATGGGCTTCAAGGGCATCAGCGAAGTGGCCCACAAGGCAGAGGACATGCTCGGCCAGTTCCGGTCCGGCGCCTTTCCCATCCGAAAAGACACGCTCAATTTCCTTTTCGACGCTGTTGACGCGATCAAGCTGATGGTCGACGGCGTTTCCGCCCAGCAGGCCGAAGACCCGCTCGTTATTGAAGGCATTGTCCAGTCCTACAAGGACCTTCTGCAGAATGTCGCGGGAGCAGCGCCGCGTCCGGCGCCTGCGCCGCCGGCGGCAGCAGCATCGAAGCCGCCCGCTGCGCAGCCGCCGGCCCCTCCGCAGCAGCCCAGCGACGATGTTGATCTGCCTGGGAAAAGACCTTTGGTGCGGATTTTGGCGAAGAGCCGGAGGCCGCCCCTCCGCCGCCGGCCCCCGCAGCTTCGCCGAAGGACGAGCTCGATCTTGCCTGGGAAAAGACCTTTGGCGCCCATGAGGACCTCATCGCCGTGGAGCCGCTGGAAGAAGCGGCCGCCCCGGCTGACGACGACCCCATTGCCG
>JBBIHD010000103.1:0-7634 GCA_037447195.1 Nitrospirota bacterium
TTGAAGCGGATGCACCATCAGCAGAATCGCATCCGTTTCGATCAGCGCCAACAGCTCTCCTCCCCCATGCGAACATTCCCGACAAGCGACCGAGTCCGAGGGTTAAACATTTCAGACTGTCTGAGGGCGACCTGTCCCGATGCTATCGGGGAGCCCGAGTTTCTGAAATGTACCGAGGACGACCGAGCATGACGGATCAGAATGGTCGCCGGGGTGCCCTTCTTTGGCGCCACCTTTCTTCGGGCAAGCAAGAAAGGTGGCAGGAAGATATCCTGAGGCTTGATAATTGAGCATAATTACCTCTCAAGTCACTTTAGAGCCCCACAGGAAGATCAGAAGGCCCATCTATCAGAACTATCTGCGCTAATCCACGACCAAAAGCCTTTCCCCGCTTCACACCTTCATCCGCAGCAGCGGAAGGCCCAGGCGCTGCCTGCTGTTCTCGCCGCGAAAGAGCTGCGCCTTCCGCTCCGGAACATCGCCCCGCTCGCCCTCGTGCCGCGCCTGCAGCTTGGCCGGCAGGCTCGCCGCGTGCTGGAGGGCATGCTTGCCGAACTTCCGGGACAGCTCATCCACGGCGCCGTAGACCCTGGCCATCTTCTCGATCTTCGCCGTATCATCGAAGAGCGTGTACTGGACGGAACCCTCGGACACCAGGCCCCCGAGCACTACGCCGGTCTGACGGTAAAGGTCGGCCGGCGCGTAGAGCTGCCGGAATCCTTTGCGCAGCGGCCCGAAAAGCTCGGCAGGATAGGAGGTGGGACGGCTCAGCTTGATCTCCACGCCCCGGTCCTGAAAATCCTGGCTCCTGAGGAAGACAATGAGCCGAGCCGCCGCCAGCCCGTAGCGGCGCGCCTTGATGCAGGCATTCTCCAGGTTCTTCGCGAGTTGGGCAAAGACGAAGGCCTCGTCGTTCGACGGCGGGGTGAAGGTCCGCGCCTTGCTGATGGACTGGTAGCCGCTCTTCGACTCCGCTGCCACGGAATAGACGCTCCGGCCGTTCAGCTCATGCCAGATCTCGCGAAAGGGTTTCGAGAGCTGTTTTTCTATGAATGTTTCGTCCTTCCGGGCGAAGTCCAGCGCTGTCACCACGCCGAACTTCCGCAGAAAGGAGGCGGTGTTCGGCCCGATGCCCCAGACCTTCTCCACCGGCAGGTCCCGGAGGTAGCGATGGACCTCCCGCCCCGGAATGACCGTGAGGCCGTGGGGCTTGCGGTGCTTCGAGCCGATCTTGGCCAGCACCTTCGAAAGGCTCACGCCGACGGACACGGTGATCCCCAGCTCCTGCGCCACCGCTTCCTGCATCTGCTGCGCGATCATCCAGTAGGGCCCGTGGAAGCTCCGCCGCAGGCCCGTGAGGTCCACAAAGGCCTCGTCGATGGAATACTCCTCCACGTCGGGCGAGAAGCGCCGCAGTATCTCGAACATCCGTACCGAGAAAAGGCTGTAGGTCTCGTAGTCGGAGGGAACAATGACCGCTTCGGGGCAGACCTTCTTCGCCTCGAAGAGCCGCATGCCCCGCTCCACGCCCCGGGCCTTGGCCTCGTAGCTCGCCGCGGCCACGATGCCCCGCTCCCTGCCGGTGATCACCGGTTTGCCCCGCAGTTCAGGCCGCACCGCCTGCTCGCAGGAGGCGAAGAAGGCGTCGGCGTCCAGGTGAAGAATGGCGCGCGGCCAGGAGCGGACGGTCAATGGTTGGTCGTTCATAGGAAATCCACCTTCAGGACAGTTGGCCGCGGATGGCGCGGGTCAACGCGGATGAGGTCGCTGCAAGCCCGACTATTCAGGCATGATGGGAACACCGCGGGTGACGCGCCGCCTTCTGGCGCGTGGCTGTCGACCCGCAGGTTGGTCATCGTTTCAATTTGAACTTGTGGTTCTCAAACAATCGAAATGCTGTAAGCGAGACATCACTGAGCGATACATCAAGCACTTTAATATCTATTGGTTGTGCACCCTGCCAGGAATCAATGAGGTCTATATGATAGCCAGAAGAGAGGACTTTGAAGAAAATAGAATACAGCTCTTGCGTGGCAGCGATATCATCTTTTTCTTCTTTATGCCAGTCAACAGGATCGGAAAAACCTAGGTCAATCGACATCAGATGCCGAAATGTACAGCTACAACCTGATTTCGAGCCGATATACCATTTGTGCGGATACTCAAGCAGAACCGCCGTTGGATCGCTATCGGAGTCCGATAACCGCTCGAATCTGACCAACTCAGAATTGTGAACAGTAAGGTCTTCAGTGATGTCTGTTGAAATGTAAATGCTATAACACATTATATGGCTCACCGTTTCCTTGGATCACTTCTCGATGCGTGACGCACTTGTCAATGATACAGAAGTGACCCATTGATCGCCCTAAGTATCATCGTGGAGCCCGAGTTGCTCTTCCCCCAGACGCATTAGTTGTAGTTCCCACTCGCGATCCGATAGTCTTTTATTGGTTTGCATATAGATCGACATTAGAGTATCCAACGCAAAAGTCAGAATAATAGCCCTCGCAATTGTAACTACAAATTCATCACGTGGTATTTTATTGTCTCGCATTTGAATTTGAGCGGGAAGGCTAGCACCTAATGTTTCTATCCATCTATTATATCTATCGCTTTTATTGCTCTTTAATTGCAATAAGTAACCAGCTATTCCCAATTCAATTTTCCGGATGTCATGAACAAAGTCATTTCTCATCTCGGATAGTAAATCTATAAAGTCACAAAGCTTCCTCTCGATTAAGCCGAGCTTTCTTACAAAGACCATCTTGCCATAACTCTTGTTGTTCATATCAATCTTGTTAAACACATCAGCTAATTCCACTCTGAAATTATTCTGCAATGAATAACTTATAGCGATTTCCATTAATGAGTGGATTTTAACAATAAAAGACCAGTCGTCATCTTGGTCAAGGTGGTTCAGAAAATCTTCGCTAATGGATAGCTCAGATAACAACTTCAACTGGAATGCATTGAATTGCTGTAGCAAACCCATATATTATCCTCACAACACGCCTTTAAAAAAACCAATCTCGGTGCTGAGCCGCCCTGGTTTTTCCGGGTCGGATTCGAGCCCCTGATTCTCCGCGCTCCGCGCGGAACTCGGGGAACCAGTTATTATATAAACGGCTCCAGGCATCTACGGGTATATACAAGCATCTATCGGCATGTCGGCAGCCTTGATGCGCAGAGGAACGAGGGTGCCGCTCACGATGCACATCAGTCTTTTATCAATCGTTCCCTCGTCCAGCTCGGATTGCGTCGGCAGTCAAGAATGGCAAAGACAACGGCTGCACCATCGATAATTCGATAATATACGGCAAAGGGAAAACGCCTTGCGAGCAGGCGGTGATGCCCGAAAACGACTCGATGCATCCCGCCGAAGTAAGCAAGAGAATCAATATCGGAATAGAGAGAATCAAGAAAATACGAACCGAGTCCGGGGCCTCGCTCCTCGTAAAAATGATATCCCTCTTCAAGATCTTTCTCAGCTGAAGCAAGGATCTCTATTTTCATGAGACGTTCTTCTTGACCCGTTTTTTTACCTGCTCCCAGTCAGATGCGGTCGTTTTGCCAGCTGCATAGGCCTCCGTGCGCTCTTTCAGCACAGCCTTATGCCAGGCTGGTGATTCCAGCTTTTTTTCATCCCGGATCAGGTCATCCCAAAGAGTCTCCATGAGATCCAGTTTCTGTTCAAATGAAAGTTGCGAAAGGGGAATTGCCGCTTTTTTCATACTTTGTCCTTTCATTGCGTAAAACGGTACTGGCCGCAAACAGGCGGACGGGAACAACAATTGAAAAACAGGTATCCGCTTTCCTGGACCATGTTCACCTATCCATCAGCTTAGCATCGTTCTTCTTTTTGCGCAATATGCTTCCGGGTTTAAAAAAGACGTTTACCTGTTTTGATCTGACTCTGCGTCCTCCGCGCGCACTGCGAAGGATGCCTGTTTGGCTCGTACCTGTCCATGCAAGGACTTCCCGTGATCATTTATACTTCCTCACCACCGCTGTCACGACCCCGCCGATCTTGAGCTCGCTCTTCGGCGTGATGGGCTGGTACTTCGGGTTCGCCGCAACGAGGGCCACGTTTTCGCCCCGCTTCCGGAGATACTTCATGGTCCACTCGCCGTCCACCTCGGCGATCACGATGTCCCCGCTCCGCGGCGGCTGCCCCCGGTCAACGATCACCATGTCGCCGGGAAGGATGCCGGCGCCGGACATGGAATCGCCCGAGACCTTGAGCAGGAAGGTCGCTTCCCGGTTCTGGATCAGCAGGTCGTCGAGCGAGAGGGTGTCCGTCAGCTCCTCCTCGGCGGGGCTCGGGAAGCCCGCCTCCACCGTGCCGAGGACCCGCACCGGCGATGCGATGGAGCCCGGGACCAGCCGCCCGGTCCCGTCCCGCTCCAGGACCTTCAGGTCCTCGAGCTTCCGGACGAGCTTTGACACGGCGTTCTTGGAGCGCAGGCCGGTCAGTTCGCCGATCTCGGAAAAGCTCGGCATCCTGCCGTGGTCATGGTAGAACTGCGCGATCTCCCGGATGCGGGAGTGCAGCCGGTCTTTTCCGTCCTCGTCTGTCATGGCACCTATTATAGGTGAACGCTCGTTCACTGTCAAGGGCAAAAAAAGACCGGCCTGCCAAGCCGGTCTTTTCCCTTGCCTCTCTCCTGAACGCTGATTACAATTGCCGCCATGGCATTGCGCACTGCAGAAGAAACCCGGATTCGCTACCAGTACCGCGCCCTCATTCTGCGCGGCAAGGTCAGGCTCTCCCTCGAAACAGCGCGAAAGCTCGTGGGGCCGGACTGCGCGTACCATCTCTATTCGTCGGGCTACGGCGAGCGGAAAGTGCGAGCAGGATCGGGACGGCGCAGGCGCAGAAAGAGGTGATCATGCGCGGCTTCGGCCGTCACTGCCTGGCCAGGGGCGCGATGTTCTCGGGGCTGTTGTGGCGCGGCGAGTTCATCTTCGGCGCCACATCGTAGTACTCCATCTCTCCCGATGGGTAGGGCTTCAGCACCATTGCCAGTTCAGCGGGATCGCTCACCGCGGGATCAAGCCAGAGCGTGTGCCGGTCCCTTGCCGCGATCACAGGCATGCGGTCATGGACGGCAGCGAGCAGATCATTGGCGCTGGTGGTGATGATGGTGCAGGTGCAGACCTGCTCCCCTTCCAGGGACGTCCAGACGTTGTAAAGCCCGGCGAAGCCGAAGGGCTCCCGGGAACGCATCCGCACATAGACCGGCCTCTTGAGCTTTCCCTCTTTCCGCCACTCAAAGAACCCGTCGGCAATGACCAGGCACCGCTGGCGGGCAAAGGCCTGCCGGAAGCTGGGCTTCTCCGCTACGCTCTCGGCCCGGGCATTGATCATCTTGTAGCCTGTCGAGAGGTCCTTTGACCAGGAGGGAACGAATCCCCATCGGCAGAGTGAGAGCCTTCGCGCCTCCCCTCCCCTGACGATGGGAACATCGTTCGTGGGCGCAACATTATAGTTCTGCCTTAGATCCGCGGCCAGGCCATCCTGGTCCAGGTCAAAGATCTTCGCGATGATCTCCAGGCTGCTGTGGATCTCGAACCGTCCGCACATGCTCGGGCCCCGCCTTCAGAATTCCGCTGCCGCCGGCAGAAGCCGGCACCCGGGGTGTCAGCTGTCAGCCTGCCTGATGATCCGGTCCATCTCCTGGCCGAGCGAATCTGACGCTGTCACGATGATCTTCCGGTTTGCCACCATCGCGGCCTTGCGCTCCGCCGATCCGCTGCGCTCGTAGGCTTCGCGCATGCTGTCCGACATGACCTGGAAGGCCATGGGCGAGATATTCTTCTCCTCCGCCAGTGCCTTGAAGTTGTTCACCTTGCCGTCCTCGATCCATACAACGCCGAAGTTTTTCGGCGGCTTTCCGATGAACACCCATGCCTTGCGGTCCGTGGGGACCACTTCGAGGGGGTCCTGCACCTTGCGCGCAAAATCCTCGAGGGGAGCGCGTGCGCTCTCAAGCCGCCGGGCGATCTGGCTCGACGGATCCAGGGGCGGGTACTCCTTCTTTCCTCCGAACAGCTTTTCAAGAATAGCCATGTCTCTTTCCTCCTTTTCTGATGGGATCAGCCGTCACTCATTGTTTCGTGCAGGGCGTCCGCGCTTTCGCGCGCCAGCAGGATAGGGTATAAAAGCAGACAGGTCTGCACAACGGGCCACTAAGAGGATGAAATGATAAGCTCTGCTCAGGAAAGGCGTGGTTAATACTGCTAATATGCTAAACAATCAGGTCGCCACTGTCAAGGCCGGCCAGATTGGAGCGCTATGCTCAGAGACAGATCTTCAGAACTCGTTGTGCTTTCGGATTTTTTTCATCAGCTATTGAATTGCGAAACCATGCACTGATCTATAATGGATCATGGCGCGGCGGCATATTTCAGCAACTCATCTAATACCTTGTTCGTATTTTTGCTATACTTTTACTCAGGAGAGCCAAGTACGCTTCCGGCGGCAATGGTGTTGATCCACTAAGGCCTTGCAGAAGGGAAAGGAGGCCAGCCATGTCCGAGGAAAATGTACAGAGGGGCTTGTGCAGCCTCTGCGGCGAGCGGCTGACGTCGATCCACGCCGAGGTGATGCCGGGAACAGATATCCATGTATGTGAACACTGCCTCGAACTGGCCAAGCATAATTTCATCTGGATCTGCATGAGCTGCGGCAGGTCCTATTTCAGGCCGAAATCCACGGTGCTTGAACGCCTGACCGACCCCGAACTGCTGAAGGCATATGCGGCATGTGCAGACATGCAACTGATCCAGGGCATCGACATGTGCATCGCATGCGATCCCGAGAGCGTCATTGAATGCGTCGCTGGTGCAAAAAAAGAGCGCATCGCCGGTTCCTGCTGAACCGTCGGGCATGCTTCGGCCGTCAGAGCCCTGCTGTCTGCTTCAGCGTAAAGGCGCTGTTCCCGTCCAGGACATGGATCACCGCGCTTTTGCGTATCAATTCAGGCCAGAGCGATCCACTCTCTTTTTCGAACAGCGACGCTTCATCGGCCTGCGCGATATGCCAGTCGTCCCTGGCCAATTCACGGTCCAACTGGCCCGGCGCCCAGCCCGCATAGCCTGCATAGACCCGGTAGTATTTCTCCGATCGTCCTTCCCGAGCGAGACGCTCCAGAAGGTCCCTGCTGGAGCTCACGTACACGCCGTGCAGCACCTTCAATGATTCGCCGCGCTTCTCCGGCGACCGCAGGAGCATCATCATCTGCTGCGGCGCCACAGGGCCTCCGTAGAACACCCGGTGCCGTCCTTTTTTCAGCGACGTGATGTCGGGAAACATCTCGGAAAGTTTTACTTCCAATGGCCTGTTGATGATCAGGCCCAGCGCTCCCTGGTCGTCATAGCGGATCAGCAGGATGACCGTCTCCTGAAACCGGGGATCTCCCAGGCCGCGGCCTGCCACCAGAAAACGCCCTTTTGCCGGTCCCAGCATGAAGGGACCAGGCTGAGGCAGCGCCGGGCCGTCGGGCTTGCGGACAAGCTGCCTGTTCTCACCGGCCGGCAGGGCCGCTGTGCGGGAATGAGCAGCAGCAACAGCAAGGCTTAGCCCAAGTTCCGCAGTTGCGTTCAAATTCTCACTATTTTGACCGCGCTTGAGA
>JBBIHD010000104.1:0-6638 GCA_037447195.1 Nitrospirota bacterium
GGCATGCTCATGTTGTCCAAGTTCGTGATCGTCTGCGACGAAGATGTGAATATCCATGATTATTCCGAAGTAGCCTGGAAAGTAATGAACCACGTTGACCCCCAGCGTGATGTCGTGATCACCGACGGACCGCTTGATATCCTCGACCATTCCTGTCCGCAGATCGGTTTTGGGGGGAAAATGGGCATCGATGCCACCCGCAAAGGCCCGGGGGAAGGGTTTCACCGTCCCTGGCCCGGGGAGATCATCATGGACCGAGCCGTGCAGGAGCTTGTCGAACAGCGATGGAAGGAGTACGGGTTTTAACGACCGGGTTGTAAATTTCAAATTGTAAATATCAAATTGCATAAAGAAGGTGGTAAATTTCAAATTTACAATTTCCAATTTACAATCTTCTGACCTTATGTTGCTTATCGAACTCTTTCTGATCTTTTCCCTTATCCTCATCAACGGATTCTTCTCAGCATCCGAGATATCCCTTATTTCCCTGCGAAAAAGCAGGGTCCGGCAGCTCGCAAAGGCCGGCAGCGTTGCCGCCCGGCGGGTGCAGAAGCTCCAGGAGGAGCCGGAGCGCTTCCTCGCAACCGTGCAGATAGGCGTGACGCTCGTCGGCACGCTGGCTTCCGCCCTTGGTGGCGTGATCGCCATCGAACGCATCACCCCGGTCTTCAGAGCACTGCCGATTCCGTTTCTGCAGCAGGCCGCCGAACCGCTCGCTGTAGGCGTTGTTGTGGCCGCCATAACGTATATCACTCTCGTCGCAGGGGAGCTGGTGCCGAAGTCCATCGCCATACGGTATTCCGAGCGCATCGCTTTCCTGACGTCTGCGCCTGTCCAGGCATTGTCCCGCATTTTTTACCTTGTCCTGCGCGTCCTTACCGTATCGACGGGCCTGGTCTTGAAACTGCTGCGCGTTCCGAAGGTCCAGGAGCAGGCATTCGTCACGGAGGAGGAAGTGAAATACCTCATTCGTGAGGGCCGCAAAAGCGGCATCTTCGAGCCGTCCGAGGAAGATCTCATTTACAGCGTCTTCAAGTTCACTGACACGGTCGTGCGCGAAGTTATGGTCCCGCGGACCGAGATCGTGGCAATGGAGTCGGGCAGCGACCTTGACTCCATTCTCGGCACCATGAACCGGCGGGGCTTTTCCCGGCTGCCTGTCTACGCAGGCACGATCGATAACATCATCGGGATCGTTTATCTGAAGGATATCCTCCCGCTTCATGTGTCTGAACGCCCCTTCTCCCTCGATGCGGTGCTGCGCAAGCCCTATATCGTGCCGCCGAACAAGAATGTGAGCGTCCTGCTGAAGGAGATGCGTGAAAGAAGGATCCATCTTGTCCTTATCGGAGATGAATACGGCGGCATCGACGGCCTCGTCACTATGGAGGACCTGATCGAGGAGATCGTCGGAGACATTCGCGACGAAAAGGAAAAAGAGCTCCGGGAGATCGACCAGGTCGCTGAGCATCGCTTTGTCGTTGACGGCAGAACAGACATCGGGAAGGTGAACGAGGTCCTGGAGCTTGACCTTCCGGAGGACGAATTCGAGACCATCGGAGGCTTTGTGCTCGGCCTGTTCGGACGCCTGCCGGCCGAAGGAGACCAGGTCAGACACAAGAACGTGCTGTTCACGGTCCTGCGCCTGCGCAAGAACCGCATCGCACGTGTTCGTATTCTGAAGCATCTTCCCGGGGAAGAAAGGGGCGCCGTTGAAAACACCACTCGTGACCACCACTGAACTGAAAGGGCTGCCTGCTCCGAAACGCGGCAAGGTCCGCGATATCTATGATCTCGGCGATTCGCTGCTGATCGTCGCCACTGACCGTATCTCGGCCTTTGATGTGGTGCTGCCGAACGCAATACCGGAAAAGGGACGGGTGCTGACGGAGATCTCGAACTACTGGTTTTCCCATACTGAGCACATCATCCAGAATCATCTGATCTCGACGGATCCTGAAGATTTTCCCGCCTCATGCCGCCCACATGGTGAGGTCCTTCGCGGCAGGAGCATGCTGGTGCGCAAGACAAAGCCGCTTCCCGTAGAATGCATTGTGCGCGGCTATCTGTCAGGATCAGGCCTGAAGGAATACCGGGCCGCGGGGTCCGTCTCCGGAGTCCCGCTCCCCAAGGGATTGACCGAGGCCTCGCGCCTTCCCGAGCCGATTTTTACCCCCTCTACCAAGGCTGAAGCAGGCCTGCATGACGTGAATATCGATTTCGATACGGTTGTAAAACTGGTCGGCGGCACGGTTGCTGACAAGATCCGGGCGATCACCCTGGCGATCTATCGCCATGCCTGTACGCTGGCAGAGCCGCGGGGCATCATCATCGCAGATACGAAGCTCGAATTCGGTCTGCTGAATGACGAGGTCATCCTGATCGACGAGGTGCTGACCCCGGACTCGTCCCGCTTCTGGCCTCGCAAGGAGTACCGGGAAGGGGTCGCGCAGAAGAGCTTTGACAAGCAGTTCGTGCGTGACTATCTGCTGGGCCTGCAGTGGGACCAAAAGCCGCCTGCGCCCGTCCTGCCCGAAGAGGTGGTGCGGAAAACGAGCGAAAAATACCTCGAAGTACTCAAATTATTAACGGAATAACTTGACAGCTCCGGCAGGTGCTCAGTATAATCCTCCGGTTACAAAGATTGCGTCGCATTCTGTTCTGCATGATGAGAAAGGGAAGTCCATGGAAGATCACAACGAACTGATCCAGCAGCGGTTCAAAAAGCTCGGCGAGATCGGTTCGATGGGCATAGCGCCCTTTGCCGGCAAGTTCGCATGCTCGACGACGGCCCAGGCGCTGCATGCGGCCCACGGGAACACGGCCAAGGAGGCACTGGAGCAGGAACGCGTCACTGTTACCATTGCCGGCCGGATCATGGCGATGCGCAGTTTCGGGAAGGCGTCTTTCAGCCATATCCAGGACGGGTCCGGCAGGATCCAGCTCTATTTTCAGAAGAACACCCTGGGCGACAGCGCCTACGATCTGTTCAGGAAGCTGGATATCGGCGACATCATCGGCGTTACCGGTTTTTTGTTCCGGACCAAGACCAACGAACTGACCATTGACGTTGAGAGCTTCACGCTGCTCACGAAGTCGCTCCGTCCCCTGCCGGAAAAGTGGCATGGTCTGACGGATGTGGAGATCCGGTACCGGCAGCGGTACGTTGATCTTATCGTCAATCCCGATGTCCGTCAGGTCTTCACGCTCCGCTCCCGGATCATACAATCCGTCCGCGCCTTTCTGAACTCCCGGGGTTTTCTCGAGGTCGAGACGCCGATGATGCAGACCGTTCCCGGAGGAGCCACGGCGCGTCCCTTCAGAACGCACCACAATGCCCTGGATATGGACCTCTTTCTCCGGATAGCTCCCGAGCTGTACCTCAAGCGGCTGCTTGTGGGAGGGTTCGAGCGCGTTTTCGAGATCAACCGCAATTTCCGGAACGAAGGCATTTCCACATGGCACAATCCCGAGTTCACCATGCTCGAGTTCTATATGGCCTATGCCGACTACCGCGACCTCATCACGATGACCGAAGAACTGGTCAGCACCGTGGCCCGGGATGTGCTCGGCACAACGGAGGTGCCCTACAACGGCCTGATGATCCAGCTGGCCCCGCCCTGGAAGCGGATCACCTTTCTCGATTCCCTGCGAGAGGCCGGCGTATCAGAAGACGTGCTGGCGGACCCGGAAAAGGCGCGGTCCCGGGCCCGGAAGCTCGGGGCAGGCCTGAAAGGCGGCGAACCCCACGGCAAGGTCCTGAACGAACTGTTCGAGGCGCTGGTCGAGCCGAACATCGTCCAGCCTACGTTCATCACCGACTATCCCACGGACATCTCACCGCTCTCGAAAAAGCGGGACGATGATCCCGCTTTTGTCGAGCGGTTCGAGCTGTTTGTTGCCGGCAAGGAGCTGGCGAACGCTTTTTCCGAGCTGAACGACCCCGTTGACCAGAAAGAGCGCTTCGAGAAGCAGCTTTCCGAACGGGAAGCGGGCGATGATGAAGCGCACATGATGGATGCAGACTTCATCAGGGCGCTGGAATACGGCATGCCTCCGGCGGCCGGCGAAGGCATCGGGATCGACCGCCTGGTGATGCTGCTGACGGGGTCAACGTCGATCCGCGACGTTATCCTGTTCCCGCAGATGAAAAAGGAGAAGGTTTGAAACTGCCCTTCGAAATATTCGTCAGCCTCCGGTATCTCAAGACCAAAAAACGCTACGGAACCCTCTCCGAGCCAAGCGACGCCAGCGCACCATATCGCTCAACACGTTCATCTCCATAGCCGGCGTTGTCATCGGAGTAGCCACCTCCATCATTACCCTTTCGGTGATGACGGGTTTCCAGGGCTACTTCAAGGACAAGATCCTGTCCGCTATCGCCCACGTGGTCGTGATGGAGTTCTCGGGCAGCGGGGTGCAGGAGCAGAAAGACCTCCAGGAAAAGGTGGGCAAGGTTCGCCACGTTGTCGCAACCACGCCCTTCATCATCAACCAGGCAATGCTCACGACGCGGGACCGCGTACAGGGCGTGGTCGTGCGGGGGATCGATCCTGCAACAGAGGGGACGGTAACGGACCTCGAGAAGAACATGAAGGAAGGGTCGCTCAGGGACCTGCGGCAGTCGGGAGCGCAGCTGCCGGGCATTGTTATCGGCGAGGACCTTGCCCGGAAGTTCGGCGTGCTGATCGACGATACGGTGACCATGGTAAACCCCCTGGGCGAGGAGTCGCCTCTCGGCATGATCCCGAAGATGAAGAAGTTCCGGCTCGTCGGCACCTTCGACGCCGGAATGTATGATTACAACACGGGCTTCGCCTACATCTCCCTGCCGGCGGCGCAGGCCTTTTTCGAGATGCCCGGCCGCGTCAGCGGCATCCAGGTCAAGGTCGACGAGGTGTACCGGGCAGGGGAGATCGCCGACGCCATCCAGTCGGCAGTGGGTTTTCCCTTTTACACACGCAACTGGATCGATATGAACAAGAATTTCTTTTCCGCCCTGAAGCTGGAAAAGATCGGCATGTCGCTCATTCTCGTGGTCATCATCATCGTGGCGTCCTTCAATATCATCGGCACGCTCACCATGATCGTGATGGAAAAGAGCCGCGAGATCGCCATCCTCAAATCCATGGGGGCATCAGGGACCAGTGTCATGAAGATCTTCATGTTCGCCGGCCTTGTGATCGGCGCCGTCGGCACGGTCATCGGCTCGGCCATTGGCTACGGCATCGTAGCCATCATAACGAGAACGGGGGTCATCTCGCTTCCCAAGGACGTCTATCAGGTCAGCAGGCTGCCGCTGTCGATCACGCCGGTCGATGTGCTGTTCATCGCGCTGACAGCGCTGGGCATCAGTTTCCTGGCGACATTGTATCCGTCCTGGCAGGCGGCGAAGCAGGACCCCGTGGAAGTGCTGCGCTACGAATGACACGGAAACGGGCATCCGGGCGTGAATGCTGTCCGGTGCTGACGATAATGACAAATGACCAGGCATGATGCGGAACGTACCTGGTGCGGTTCATCTGACCTTCAGGAACCGCACGGCGCTGTATGATCAAATCCATCTGCAGAGGAGGGAACAATGGCACAGGGAAGAGTAAAACGGTTCCTGCTTACGGTGATCTTTATCGCGCTTCTGGTAGTTATTTTTGTTCTCGTCGGCGGCGGTGATCTGCTGAAAGACGCGGGCAAATGGATCGGCGGCATGGGCAAGAAGGCCGATACGATGAAGGAAAAGATCGAAGACAAGGCCTCTACGGTCGAAAAGACCATCGACAAGCTGAAGCAGAGCGAGAAATCCGGAGCGAAATAGCAATCGAACCTCTTATTCACATAGAAGGCCTCGGCAAATCCTTTGCCAGCGGCTCGGAGACCCTGAAGGTCCTGAACGGCATTGATATCGACATCCCGCGAGGGGACATGCTCGCCATTGTCGGCGCATCAGGCGTCGGGAAGAGCACCTTCCTGCATGTGCTGGGAGGCCTCGAACGGCCGGACCGGGGCCGGGTACTTTACGGCGGCCTGGATGTCTACGCGCAGGATGACAGGGCCATTGCCCGGTTCCGGAACGAACGCGTCGGGTTCGTCTTTCAATTCCATCACCTGCTGCCGGAGTTCACCGCCCTCGAGAACGTCATGATGCCCGCCCTCGTACGGGGCCTGGGGTCGGACGAGGCGGCAGAAATGGCGCAGTCCCTGCTTGCCGACGTGGGCCTTTCGGCCCGCGGGCATCACCGTCCGGGAGAGCTCTCCGGCGGTGAGCAGCAGCGTGTTGCTGTCGCCCGGGCGCTGGTGCTGAAGCCCGATGTGGTGCTGGCAGACGAACCCACGGGGAATCTCGATGCTCATACGGGCGAGGCCGTCCATGAGCTGCTCGAAAAGATCAATGCCGAGCGCAGCATCACCTTTGTGATCGTGACCCACAATGACAAACTGGCCCTTCGTTCGAAGCGGGTCTGCCGTATGAGCGAAGGCGCCCTTCTCCAGGAGCGCTGACCCGGGGCGCGTATGCTGCATGCCCGCGGTTCACATCCTACCAGGCCGCGGGTCCGGGCGAACAGCGCCCGGTTCGGTCCTTCGGGGTGCAGATGAGAAGACGTGACTTCCTCAGGTATCTGGCAGCGTCAGGCGCCGGCATC
>JBBIHD010000104.1:6648-7610 GCA_037447195.1 Nitrospirota bacterium
ACAAGTCCATTGATGACCTTGCCGCACAGTTGCTTCCCTTTGCCGAAGCGGCTGACACCCCTTCCTTCAGCTTTGCCCATATCACGGACCTTCATCTCGACGTGAACGGGGACAGGTCCTGGCAGTACCGTGAGAAGAGCGTCCCGCTTTTCATCGATGCGCTTCGCCAGATCGGACGCCTGCCGCGGCTGCGGTTCATCCTGTTTGGCGGCGACCAGGTCCACGCGGGGCCAAATGACCGGGAGTCGCTCACCGTTTTCCAGCGCTGGATGTCGCTGCTGGACATTCCCTATTATATATTGCTCGGCAATGAAGAGGTCTGTCCTGTACCCGGCGTTTCCCGGCTCGCAAAGGAAGATTATCTGAAAGTATGGCGGGGAAGGGGGCTCGGTCCGGGGCGCACTTCGTGGACCTTCGAGCCTGCCCCGGGTGTTCTGATCATCGGCTTCGATGTCACGAGCGACGGAAAGGCCTACGGTGAAGCGCAGCCTTCACGGCTCCGGTGGCTGGAGCGCGAACTGTCGGCGAACAGGCGAAAGCGGCTGATCATCATCGCGACCCATCATCTGCTGTTCCCTACGACGCCCCTGGACCTGACGCCTGCCTGGTCGCTCTGGATGGTCCGGAACCACACTGCGGTGCGCGAACTTATATCGCGGTACCCCAACGTCAAGCTCGCGATATCGGGCCACCATCATTCCGCGAGCGTCGTGCGCGATGAAGGCATCATCTATGTTGCCGATCCCGCGATCGTCAGCTTTCCCTGCGCTTTCCGGCATTTCACGGTCACGCCCCAGGGCGTCAGTCTGCGCAGCATCGGGCTCGACGACCGGTCCCTGGTGACGCAGGCGCGCGACCTGCTGCGCCAGGACCCCTACGCGAGAGTGTACAACCCTTCCGATCCCGAGAGCGTTCTGCAGTACAGCATGGGCCTGGCCGGGCAGGACCGTGAAGCCGAACTG
>JBBIHD010000105.1:0-2772 GCA_037447195.1 Nitrospirota bacterium
CGCATCCCTTGCAGTAGTCGTAATCGATATGCCGTCCCTGATGACCAGCTTCACCGGCACCGTTGTATTTACAGGCAGAAGCTTCGGCGTCTGCACGAACATGCCGTGCTCCGAGATCACCGTGGCCACGTCAGAGGCTCCGCTGCCCAGGTCCGCCTTCAGGTGGGTGGCGATCCGCATGCTGCGCCGCGGCGTCCGCTCAATAACGGCCTGGACGGTCCGGTAGAGCGCCTCGGCGCTCAGCGGCTTCACCATCCAGCCGGCGCACCCCAGGCGGCGGCACTCCTGTTCCAGCGAGGCATCGCCGGAGTACGACGCGATGACCACGGGAACATCCGCCAGCCGGACGTCCTTCCGCATCATCTCAAGCAGCGTCAGTCCGCTCCCCCCGGGAAGCGTGGCGTCGGCTATGAGCAGCGTGGGCTGCGCAAGGGACATGAACTCCAGCGCTTCGCCCACGGTGCCCACGGTGCAGACGTTGTACTCGAAGCGCTGCAGGATCATGCTGGTGTAGTAGCGCTCACCCGCGTTGCCGTCCAGAACAAGAATGAACCGCCGCTTCCGGTCCTCCAGTTCCCTTCCGTGGTCCTTTTGTTTTTCCACTGCAACCCTCCCTCATTTTACCGGGGGAACAACGCTCTTGTTCAGCACGTCAAAAACGTGGTCCACCATCTCGCGCCGCTTCTCGAAAAGGATCTTTTCCTGCTGCTCCTCCGGGCCTGCCGCGCCTTCGCCATCACTCCCGAAGGGAAGCCGGGAGACCAGCCCGGTGATCACGCCGCTCAGCTCGCGGATCAGCCGCTTGTCCGCCTCCAGGTCCTGGCGTTTGCCTGCTGCAATGCGGCTGATCAGCTTTTCGATCCTGGCGCTGTTCTGCTTCACATGATCGTGGATCTGCTCATAGAGCTCCGTCATGGAATAAAAATCCTGCAGAACGCCGCTCGAAAGCTGCTGCGACAAGGCCGCCACTTCCCCCTGGAGCTGCGCCAGGTACTCTTTCGTCACCGGACCGACCTGCAGGTCGTCCCGGACCCGGTCCCGGTAATGGCGCTTCAGGTCCTCGACAAGTTCGTCCTTTTTCTCCCCCTTCACCTGGAGGCTCACCAGGGTCGTGATGGCCGCCTCGCAGAGCGCGGCTATCTTCGAGAGTCCGTCGTTGATGTAGCGGGAGATATCATTCAGTTCTTTCACGAGCAGCGGCCATCGTTTGCGCAGCCCGTCGAGGTCGCGGTTGCGCTGCTCCACCAGCTCCTTGAGCCGGGCCATCTTCGCCTCGTCCTTTTTCGGATTGAGCTTCGCGATCTCCTCTTCCGCGGACCGGATGAACGTTGTCGGCTTGCGCAGGTCGATGTTTTCCAGGGCATGGACCTGATAGGTGAACTGCTCCACAGCGGCGCGAAAGGAAGGCCGGAAGAAGCGCGAATGGGCCAGCACCCCGAGCAGCTTCCTCTCCTGCCAGCCGGGCTGCTCCACCACATGGCCGTGTTTCTGTTCGAAGGCTTCGATGCGCTGCAGCAGCCGGTCAAAGGCCGCAAGGTCGTCGCGGTGACGGCCGCCCTTCCCATCGGCCCGGGGGCCGTCAAGGAAGAGGCGCAGCTCCTCGTTCGTCGGCTGGATGGACTCGTTGGCGCTGAAACGGAGGCCGAAGATCGTCTCCTTCATGAAACTTCCTTTCCGGGGTGATTCGGATTTTTCGGGTAACAAGCCGGCAGCAGCCGGCTCAGCCAATTATAGCAGTCCCTGCAGATGTGACAAGGGCTTTTTTGCTGAACAGGAATGCCCACGGAAAGATCAGCAGCCGAGCCCGCAGGGACAGCGCACTGGCGCATGCGCACAGGACGCCATGCCGGGCCGGGCACTTCACTTCATCCTTTGTGAGTACAAAGGGCGGGAACGGTGAACAAAAAGATTGTGTTTACTGCGTTCGAAGGCATAATCAATACCATTTCAATCCTTTTTTACCTTGCGGCCCCCGCTCCTGGGCGCTATACTTTAATAAAGACCCGAATGGCAGCCCGCTGATGGAGCATAAGCATTTCGTTGTTTTACCTGCCTCGGGGATGAACTATCGGAAAAGGAGGACGCCATGGCAACTGCAAAGAAAATAAACGTGGAAAGCTATTGTGACAGCATGTATACGAAGCTTGAGAGAGTAAAGGACCATATCGTGGCGATGCGCAAAGATGTCGCCAGGACCTTCGGCAAGGAAAGCGAGCTCTTCCGCAGCCATGACCGGCATTTGCTGGACATTGCCGAGTACGTTGACTGGAAGCTCCAGATCCTTGTGAAGGCATGCCCCTTTGAATGGCACGGCGCTGACAAGGGCGTAGAGCCCAGAGCGTCGGTCAAGCCGCCGGAAAAAGAGAAGGGACCGGAGTTTTCCGGCGGATACATCGGCGGGTAGCTCAGCAGATGGAGGTGAGATGGACGGCCGGCGGGAGTCATCCCGCCGGCTTTTTTGTGTCTCCGGACCGCGCCGGTGATCCTGAGAAAGGATATGGTCTGGGAAGAAGCGGATCACCACACTGTCTTCATCCAGGCCAAAAAGTGCGGGGTTTGAATAAAAGCTTTTCAAACGGTGGCAGCACAATCACCTGAAGCTTCGCCTCGCTAAAACGCTGCTGCCTGCAGTGCCCTGATCAGGAAAGCATCCGGACCTTCATGTCCAGCGGATGCTTCTTCGGGCCGCTGCCGATCCGGGCAGGCCTGCCCACAGGCACCACGGCCATGAACTCGCCTTCGGGTTCCCCCAGGAATCGCAGCACCTCGTCC
>JBBIHD010000105.1:2811-7585 GCA_037447195.1 Nitrospirota bacterium
AGGGAAACGGCGGCAAGCAGGATGTTCTGGACCGCGGCGGCAGAGCTCTGGATCTCCATGGTCCGGAAGAAATCGTGGGCCATCTCCTTTTCCACCTTGAAGAGCTCGGTGCCGTGCCGTATGAGATCACCGGTGTTCGCCACAGCGATCACCACCGGCGCCGACATGATGCTCTTTGCTCCCATGCGCAGCAGCGCCGCAGCCGGCCGGGGCAGATCTGCCGACCGCGTTGTGACCAGCTGGGCGAGTTCGTTCTTTTTTTCGCCCTGCAGAACGATGAACCTCCAGGCCTGCTGATTGTGGGCTGACGGCGCCTGGTTCGCGGCATGCAGAAGAACGCTGATCTCCTCGTCCGTCACGTCGTCCTTGGTAAAGGTGCGGACGCTGCGCCGGTCCTTGATGGCTTTGAGCGTTTCATTTTTAGAAAAAACCGATTCATCGAATATCATGCAGCGCCTCCTGGCTTGCAGCATTCAGCTGTCAGATCGTAGCAGTCAGCTTACAGTCTTCAGCTTTTGGCTTTTATCTCCAAGCTCCTTCACCGGCATCCTGCCGGTCAACTTCCGCATTCCACACAATGCCTGCTGCACAAGCGTTATGCGATCTGCACTTCCCTGCCCTTAAACCTGATCTCTGACACCTGATACCTGCTTTTTACCTCTTCACCAGCCCCAGTTCGATCTCCCTGTGTATATACTGCCGGATGACGGCCTTGTCCTCTTCGCTGATGGTCTCGAACCGCAGTCCCATGCCAAGCTCCTTCTGCGGATAGTCATCGAAGCCGTGGCTGTACAGAACAGCAGCATCGGTGGTGATCGTCCGACCCATCACCACAAAGCTGATGGCCACCCGCGTGCCCGCAGGCTTCGCGACCGTAGTGCGCAGGAACATGCCGTTCTCGGACAGCACTACTGACGAAGGGACATAGTCAGCGGACTCGCCGCCCAGCCGGGCGTCAATGGATGCGCCGATGCGAATGAACGCGCGCGGATGGGCCTCGATGGCCCTCTGCACGGCCCGGTAGAGCGGTTCAGGCTCCAGGGGCATGCTCAGCACGGCATCGTAGCCGGACCCGCTGAACAGACGTCCGGCTTTCTTCTCGTCAGCCGATGTCAGCAGGACCACCGGGACGCCGGCTGTCCGGGGATCGTTCTTCATGCCGCCCAGGAGGTCCCGGCCCCGCGCTCTGGCCAGACCCTCGTCGGCCAGGACGAGCCGCGGCACAGCGCGGGACAGGAAATCCGCCGCATCTTTCATGCTGTCAACGGCGAAGACGTGGTAGCCGAAGCGCTGCAGCAGCATGCCTGCATAATTGCGAACGTAGAAGTCCGTGACCGCGACCAGAAGGACGCGCTCGCTGCTTCCGTTTTCCCGCACTTCATCTGACATGGACCAGCCTCACCCTCCGGTTGTCCATACAATAATACGCACCGGCAAATTATTCAAGGGAAATATCCCTTCGCTGCAGCGGCGGCAGCTCTCAGCCATCAGCTTCTCTCTGCAGGCTTATTGCTCGCAGTTCATACCTTTCTGCACTCTGAGCAACCGCCTGCAGCAGAAAAAACATCATTGATGGCATGGAAAAATACGGCTATACTGAAATATATATGGCTCTTCTGACTTTTTTGCGAGTACTATAAAGTGCATGCAATAATTATCATACTGAATTATCGGGCCTCAGACGTTCTTCTTGCCACCTTTCTTGTTCGCCCGAAGAAAGGTGGCGCCAAAGAAGGGCGCCCCGGCGACCATTCTGATCCGTCATGCTCGGTCGTCCTCGGTACATTTCAGAAACTCGGGCTTCGCCCTCAGACAGTCTGAAATGTTTAACCCTCGGACTCGGTCGCATGGCGGGAATGTTCGCATGGGTAGCAGGTCAAGAGCATGAAAAGCTTTTGCCCAAAATTGAGTTGAACACCCACACAAATGCCGGAAGACCCATATAATATATAGAGAGAGAAGTACCCGTTGTAAAAACAGGTTGATCGATGGAGTTCTGAAGCCGGGACACAGGAGGTGGGGTGATGGGCCAAGGGCAGAACACAGGCAGCGAGACAGTTTATGATTGCATCGTCATCGGCGCGGGGCCGGGGGGACTGCAGGCCTGCATCCACCTGGGCCGCTACAACTTCCGGGCACTCCTGTTCCACATCCCCGGCGGCAGGACCAGCTACGCAAAACATCTCGAGAACTATCTCGGCATTCCCGTCGTTTCCGGTCCTGACCTGCTGGAGACCGGCCTGAAGCAGGTGAAAAGCTTCGGCGTTGCCGTCGAGAACGCAAAGGTGGAGCGCGTTGCCGGCCACGAAGGGGCCTTCGAGGTGCTGGCGGGCGGGAAGACCTGGCGCAGCCGCTACGTCATCGCGGCCTCAGGGGCCAATGAATCGCTGGCCCCTTTCAAGAACCTCCATCGCTTCTTCGGCCATTCCTACTATACGTGCATGATCTGCGACGGCTACCGCACCACGGGCAGGAAGCTGCTGGTCATCGACCGCACGGCCAACGGCGTGCGCACGAGCGTTGCCATGAAACAGATGTACACGAAGGACGTGACCTTCATCGCCCACGGCTTCTCCCCTGCGCCGGTGTACAGGACGCTCCTGGAGGACGAAGGCATTGCACTGGTGGAGGGTCGGCCCGAAGAGCTGCTCGGCGAGAAGACCCTGGAGGGCGTCCGGATGAGCGATGGACGCGTGGTCCCCTGCGAGGTGATCCTGGGATGGGGAGGCATCACGCTCAACGACCAGTATCTTGAAGGCCTCGACCCGGAGCGCGACGCCGACGGGTTCAAGTTCACGACCAAGAGCAGCGGCGAATCGAGCGTCGCCGGCCTCTTTGTGCTGGGCGCCCTGCGCCAGGGCCATTCGCAGGCGATCATCTCCGCCGGCCAGGGCGCTGAAGCGGCCATCGAGATCAGCACGAGGATCGTGGAGCTGTGACCTGCTACTGGCTCTCTGCAAAAAAAAGCGCCGCCCGGTCCCGCGCTTCGTCCATCGTTGCGCTCGACAGGACCCGCGAGGCCAGGTGGTGCCCGAACTTGTAGTTCCTGGAAAAATAGCGCGTGAACTGCTTCAGCCTGTTCAGCCGGTGCTCAGGCAGGAAGAGCTCACCCAGCAGATCGAAAAGACTCGTGAAGACCGCGGGCAGCGAGGGCTCCGGTCTTGCAAGGGCGAGGCCGAACAACTCCCGGGCGATATCAGCGAAGAGCCAGGGCCGTATCACTGCGCCCCGTCCGATCATCAGACCGTCCGCGCCGGAAACGCGCAGGCACTCTTCCGCCTCCTGCACCGAGAATATGCCGCCATTCACCACAACGGGGATCGTGAGCCGGCTCTTTACCTCGGCGATCCGTTCCCACCGGGGTCGCCTGGAAAAGGGCTCATGCTTCAGCCGCGCATGGATCGAGACCATGTCAATGCCTTCGTCCTCGAGCATGGCGCAGAAGGCCCGCAATTTTTCCGCATCGAGGTCGATGCCGATCCGGATCTTTGCCGTAAGGGGCAGCGATGTCCCTTTGCGCGCCTCACTGACGAGACTGCGGGCATTCCCGGGATTCTCCATCAGCCTGATGCCTGCGCCGAACCTGCCCACCACTGGAGCAGGGCAGCCCATGTTCAGATCAACGGCATCGGCCTTCAGTGCATGCAGCTTGTCCAGGGCCGGGGCCAGCTCTTCAGGCCGGGAGGTCATGAGCTGATAGGACAGCGGGGTGTCCGCAGCGGTCCGGATGAGGTAGGGAGACCGGGCAGCGCTTTCCGTGGGCAGCCGTTTCGCCGACAGCATCTCGGTGGAGTAGAGGCCCACTCCGCCGAAGCCGGCAATTACCCGCCGGAGCGCGCCGTGGGTCAGGCCTGCCATAGGCGCAAGAAGCAGGGGCGGATCGATCTGAAGCCCTCGAATATGTATCGGTTTACACGGTATCGGCATAAGGGCATGTACCAGGCACGGGAATGTAACAGAATGACCGGTGAATATCAAATAAAAAGGAAACCAAAACTTGCCGGGGAGACAATCAAAGAGATCAAATCGCGTAGCCGCAAAGAGTCACAAAAAGCACAAAAAAATTCGTGTTGTTTTTGCGTCTTTTGCGCTTTTTTGCGGCAAATGTTCTTGCCTTTTTTTGAGAAGAATTTGATTCCTTAGTTGGCAACTCCTGCTCCAAGGTCACCCTCACCCCTACCGCGCCACATTCCCTTTGCCTTTCCCGTTGATTTACGGTACTCTCCTGCATTCACCGGGGAATGCCTCCACAGGAAACTCCCCTGGACGGTCGCGGCCCGGGGCCGTGCCCGGGAAAGGCCATCGACCATGAGCGTGTTGATCGGAAACGAGATCGAGAAGGCATTAACCAGTAAATTGATACGGATCGAGCCGCTCGAGAAGTCGCAGATCGGGCCCGGATCGATCGACCTGACGCTGGGCAATGATTTCCGGACCTTCAAAAAACAATCAAAGATCTATCACGTAACGAACCATTCGGACTTTCAGGACATCACCAGCGAGGTCCACATCAGGGACGGCGGCTACATCGTCATCAGGCCCGGGGAGATGATCCTGGGGATCACGAAGGAAAAGATCACCCTTGCCGACACCATATCAGGCCGCCTCGAGGGGCGCAGCAGGTTCGCACGGTTCGGCCTGGCCGTGCATGTAACCGCCGGCTTCATGCATCCGGGCATCTCGAACCATCAGGTCCTGGAGATCGTGAACCTGGGGCACAGCCCCCTGGCCCTGTACCCCGGCACCAGGATCTGCCAGTTCGTCTTTGAGCGAT
>JBBIHD010000106.1:0-7584 GCA_037447195.1 Nitrospirota bacterium
GAACAACTTTTTGATTTATCGAAACTTTGACTTTCTAACTGCGGAACTCGGGCTAATCAAGCCACCGGCTACGCCGGTGGTGATGACTGCATGATGCGCGGGGTTATTTAACCCCGGAGCCGCGGGTCCAGGGCGTCCCGGAGGCCTTCCCCCAGGAGGTTGTAGCCCAGGACTGTCACCAGGATGGCCAGGCCGGGAAAGACCGAGAGCCACCAGGCGATCTCGATATTGTCCTTGCCTGATGCGAGCAGGCTGCCCCAACTCGGGGTGGGAGGCTGGACGCCGAGGCCCAGGAAGCTCAGGCCCGACTCGACGAGGATCGCCGCGCCGATGCCCATGGTGGCTGAGACGAAGACCGGGGAGAGCCCGTTCGGAAGGATATGGCGGAATATGATCCTCATGTCCCGTGCGCCCAGGGCCTGCGCCGCGATGACGAATTCCCGTTCCTTCATCGTGATGAATTCGGCCCGCACAAGACGGGTGGGCTCCATCCAGGTGGTGAGGCCGATGACGATCATGATGTTCCAGATGCTCGGCTCGAGGATGGTGATGACCGCCAGGATCAGGAAGATGGTCGGGATGCTCAGCATGATGTCAACGACCCGCATGATGACGGTGTCCACCATGCCGCCGTAATAGCCTGCAAGGGAGCCCAGGGCAATGCCGATCAGCGTGGCGAGCCCCACGGCCACGAAACCCACGAGCAGCGAGATGCGCGAGCCCCAGACCATGCGCGACAGGACGTCCCTGCCCAGTTCGTCGGTGCCGAGGGGGTGGGCCAGGCTGGGCCCTGTCAGGATGCCGGGAATATCGATGGCCGAGGGGTCATAGGGTGCGATAAGGGGAGCAAAGAGGGCCAGCACGAATACGGCGGCCACCAGCAGGCTGCCTACAACGGCCAGCCGGTTCTTCAGGAAATGATGCACTGCAGCGGCAAAGAGGGAGTCCTGTTTCAGCATGGTCAACTCCGCACCCGCACGCGCGGGTCCACGAGGGCATAGCTGATGTCGGCCAGGAAGTTGCCGAGCATGGTCAGCACGGCTCCCGGCACAAGTATGCCCATGACGAGGTTGTAGTCGCGGGACAGCGCTGCCTGGAAAAAGAGCTGGCCCATGCCGGGTATGCCGAAGACGGTCTCCATGATCACGCTGCCGCCGATGATGCCGGGCACGGCAAGGCCCAGGATGGTGATAACGGGCATCAGCGCATTCCGGAGGGCGTGCTGGTAGACCACCGCGCCTTCGCTCAGGCCCTTTGCACGTGCCGTGCGGATGTAGTCCTGGCGAAGCACTTCGAGCATGTTGTTCCGCACATAGCGCGACAGGCCCGCCAGTCCGCCGAAAGCGGAGACGAACACCGGGAGGATCAGGTGCTCCGCGCGGTCCATCAGCCGTTCCCATCCTGAAAAGAGGCTCACGTCAAGGCTTTGGATGCCTGATATGGGCAGGACCCCCCACTGGACGCCGAAGAAAAAGATGAGCAGCAGGGCGAGCCAGAAGGAGGGTGTGGAGAATCCGATGAAGACGAAGATCGTCACGAACCGGTCCAGCAGCGAGTATTGGCGTGTTGCCGAGAGTACGCCGATGGGAACGGCGATCACCAGGATGAGCGCCAGGGCAAGGACGTTGATGGTGACCGTGATGGGGAGCCGTTCAAGGATCTTGTCTTTCACCTTGCGGCCGTCGGCGAAGGCCTCGCCGAAATCGAGGGTGACGAATTTCTTGAGCCACGTGGCATATTGCTTGTGGAAGGGCTGGTCGGCGCCGTAGAGCTTCCGGAGCCGCTCCCGTGCCTCTGCCGAGGCCTTTGCCGAGAACTCCATCTGCGCTTCCGCCGGCCCCCCCGGAGCGAGGCGCATCACTCCGAAATTGAGCAGCGTGATGCCGAACAGGATCGGCACCATGAGCAGCAGGCGTTTAAGTGTATAGATGAACATGAGATCGGGTCGGCGGATCTAGCCGGAAATCCTGAACACGAGGTCAAAGGGCTTGGCCGGCTTGTCGAGCTTGATGCCGGTAAACTGGCCGCGGAGCGCCTTTTCGATCGGCTTGTGATCGAATTCCATTGCCGCCACTTTCTGCGTGAAGTCCGTTTCAGGACCCTTGATGTGAATACTGTCGCCGACGGAAAGGTCGCCGAATTCGAGCTTGATGGCGGCTACGGAGGTCTTGTCGAAGAATTTTATGATCGAGCCGATGCGCTCTTCCATAGCCGTAATCATAGTATAAAACCGGCGGCTTTTCAAGGATAAAGCGGTTTGCTCCTCGCGGAGATCCGCGGGCGGCCGGAAGGGCAGAAGGGCGAAAAAATTGTGATTCCTCAGCTATATAGCGCTTGACATCCGCCGGTGCCGTGAGTATTATATGGCCGTACGCGCGGAGGAACAAGTGGATCCCGCACCAGCACATGCGGGGCGTGGCGCAGCCCGGTAGCGCGTCTGCTTTGGGAGCAGAAAGTCGGAGGTTCAAATCCTCTCGCCCCGACCAGTTGTTATCATTGGAAATTGCAAATTGAAAGTTGGAAATGTAAAATTTTACTGGCGAAGCGGTCTTTGAACTCGCACTTTTCAATTTTCATTTTCCCGTATTTAATGGAGTGAAACGACTTGCGCCTGTAGCTCAGCTGGATAGAGCAACAGCCTTCTAAGCTGTGGGTCAGGGGTTCGAGTCCCTTCAGGCGCGCCAATGATCGAAGGGCAGGGACTGAACCGGAGGCGGTTTGCGGGCGTGTTTGGCAAGAGAACCCTCTGACCCCAGGGGGTTCGGGGGAAGGATCCCCCCGAGTTTCGGAGTAGTTAAGAGTCGGTTTATATGGTGGGCGTAGCTCAGTTGGTAGAGCACCAGGTTGTGGCCCTGGTGGTCGCGGGTTCAAGCCCCGTCGCTCACCCCAATATATTCAGTGCGGAGTTCGGAGTAGGGAGTTAGGAGCAGGATGTCAGGACGAATCGTCCTTCCGAAGTCCGCACTCCGCATTTTATTTTATTGCGCCCGTAGCTCAGCTGGATAGAGCGTTGGCCTCCGAAGCCAAAGGTCGTGCGTTCGAATCGCGCCGGGCGCGCCATGATGCCGAAAAAGCAGGAGCGGGGGACGAGAGAAGAGAAAAGAGTGGCGCGGATCAACCATCCATCGTCCGAGCGAGCAGTGCGAGCGGTCATTCATCGTCCATCGGAGTCTTCAAATTGCGCCCGTAGCTCAGCTGGATAGAGCGTCGGACTTCGAATCCGCAGGCCGCAGGTTCGACTCCTGCCGGGCGCGCCAATCACACTCACCGCAGCGCAGACCCCGGCAGGAAAATCGGTGATTTCTCTTGCATCTTCGGGGAAATATCCGTATAATGTGCCCCGTTGTTGCGGGTGCCAGACAGAACGATCACGGGCCGTTAGCTCAGTTGGTAGAGCAGCTGACTCTTAATCAGCGGGTCGAAGGTTCGACTCCTTCACGGCTCACCATGAACCATCAGGAGAGCAGTGTGCGGCAAGCGGCTGGAAGCAAGTGGCTGCTGCAGAGTACACTGCTCTCTTTGTTCGTGCTGCGAGAGTGGCGGAACTGGCAGACGCGCCAGACTTAGGATCTGGTGGGCAACCGTGGGGGTTCAAGTCCCCCCTCTCGCACCAGAAATCTTTCTTTCGCTGACCGTTCGCATCAGATCTCATCGGCGTATACATGCTTGTTTCAGGAGCATCGGCTTCCTGAGGCGGCGCATATTCCTGGTCAGGGTCGCTCCGGCAGTGCGGCGGCGCTGATCTGCAAATCAAGAAAAGGTGGAGAATCGCATGAAGTTCGCAGTAGAAGACATCAGCACGGTAAAAAAGAAGATCCGCATCGATGTGGCTCCCGAGGACATGGCAGCGGAGCGCGCAAAGGAGCTTGCCGCCCTGGTGAAGAAGGCGTCGATCCCCGGCTTCCGGCCCGGCAAGGCCCCGAAGGCCGTTGTCGAGCGCCACTATGGGGACAGCATCAAGGCCGACGTGGTCAATAAGATGATCATGCGGTCCTACGCTGCCGCCGTGAAGGAGCACAGTCTCAAGCCGGTGAGCGACCCGGAGATCGGTGACCTTTCGCTGGACCAGGGGACCGCCCTGAGCTTCTCGGCCACCGTTGAGGTCCGCCCTGCGATCACGCTCGGCGCCTATGACGGGATCGAGGTGGCGGAGCCCGAGATGACCGTGAGCGACGCAGAGATCGACCAGACCATCAACCGCCTGCGCGAGATGTATGCCCGGCTCGAGGTTGTCGAAGGCAGGGCCGTGGAGACGGGAGACACGCTGATCATCGACTTTGAGGGGTTTCGCAACGGCAAGCCCATTGAAGGCGCCAGGGCAGTTGACCACATGCTCACCCTCGGAGAAGGCAGCCTTATCCCCGGCTTCGAGGAGCAGCTTCTCGGCATGAAGAAGGCCGAGACGAAAGAGATCGGCGTGACCTTTCCCGCGGATTATGCCAACAAGGACCTGGCCGGCACGGACGCCCGGTTCACGGTAACGCTCAAGGAGATCAAGAAGGCCGTCCTGCCCGAGTTGAACGATGAGTTTGCCCAGGAAGCCGGCAGCCACGCCAACCTGGAGGACCTGCGGAAACGGCTTCGCGAGGACCTGGAGGCGCGGAAGCGTTCCGAGCGGGATTCGGCGCAGCGCGAGGAGCTGCTTAAGAAGCTGGTGGAGGCGCACTCCTTCGAAGTGCCGCAGGGCATGGTAGACCAGGAGCTCATGGCCATGATGCGGCAGCAGGCAACGCGCCTCGCCCGGCAGGGCGTGGATATAAAGAATTTTGACGCAGCCAAGTTCCGCGACGAGCGGAAGGAGATCGCGGAAAAACGCATCCGCGGGCTGCTGATCCTGGACGCCATTGCCGAGAAGGAAAACGTGACGGCAGGCGACCAGGAAATGTCGGCCGAGGTCGCCGCCCTGGCAAAGAGCGCCGGCCAGACCGTGGCCGCGGTGCGAAAATACTATGAGTCCCTCGAAGGCGGCCTTGAGAACCTCCGCTCGTCCCTGGTGCAGCAAAAGACGCTGGCCCTCTTGCTTTCCCGGGCAAAGAAGGTTTATAATTAGATCAGCAAGATCAGCCATGGAGGCGCTATGTCCCTGATACCCATCGTCGTTGAGCAGACCAGCCGCGGAGAGCGCGCGTACGACATCTATTCCCGGCTCCTGAAGGACCGGATCATTTTCCTCGGCACCGCCATCGACGATATTGTCGCGAACACGGTGATCGCCCAGTTCCTGTTCCTCGAAGCGGACGATCCGGACAAGGACATCTATCTGTACATCAATTCCCCGGGCGGCATCGTGACGTCAGGGCTGGCTATCTACGACACGATGAACTACATCAAGTGCCCTGTATCGACGATCTGCATCGGCCAGGCGGCCAGCATGGGCGCCCTCCTGCTGACGGCGGGGACCAAGGGCAAGCGGTTCTCCCTGCCCCATTCGCGCATCATGATCCATCAGCCCATCGGGGGGTTCCAGGGGCAGGCGACGGACATCGAGATCCATGCCAAGGAGATCCTGAAGCTCAAGGACACCCTGAACCGGATCCTGTCCGGCCACACGGGCCAGCCGATCGAGCGCATCCAGACCGATACGGAGCGCGATTTCTTCATGTCCGGCGAGGACGCGAAGAAGTACGGCCTCATTGATGAAGTCATCACCAAGAAGCAGGTCCGCAGCCCGAAGGAGAAATGATCCCATGTCGGAGAAGAAAGACCAGAATGCACCGCTGAAATGCTCATTCTGCGGCAAGGGCCAGGATGAGGTCAAGAAGCTCATTGCCGGCCCCTCGGTGTTCATCTGCAACGAGTGCGTTGATCTCTGCAACGAGATCATCGCCGAGGAGTGGGAGGAGGCCAAGGAGCAGAAGCTCACCAAGCTGCCGAAGCTCCCCAAGCCCGCCGAGATCAAGCGCACCCTCGACGAATATGTCATCGCCCAGGAGCGGGCCAAGAAGATCCTGTCCGTGGCCGTGCACAACCACTACAAGCGGATCGGCGTCAAGCCCGAGATCGGCGAGGACGTGGAGCTCCAGAAGAGCAATATCCTGCTGATCGGCCCCACGGGCGTCGGAAAGACGCTGCTTGCCCAGACGCTGGCGCGCATACTCGATGTGCCCTTCACCATTGCCGACGCCACGACGCTGACTGAAGCAGGCTATGTGGGCGAGGACGTTGAGAACATCATCCTGAAGCTCCTGCAGAACGCGAACTATGACGTGGAGCGGGCCCAGCGGGGCATCGTCTACATCGACGAGATCGACAAGATCAGCCGCAAGTCCGAGAACCCTTCGATCACCCGCGACGTCTCCGGCGAGGGTGTGCAGCAGGCGCTCCTGAAGCTTATCGAGGGCACCGTGGCGAGCGTCCCCCCCCAGGGCGGGCGCAAACACCCCCACCAGGAGTTCATCCAGGTGGACACCACGAACATCCTGTTCATCTGCGGGGGCGCCTTTGTGGGCCTCGATGCGATCATCGAACAGCGCGTCGGCAAAAAGACCATGGGATTCGGCGCCGACATCCAGAGCAGGCAGGGCAGGAAGGTCGGCGAGATGCTGGCGCACCTGCAGCCCGAAGACCAGCTCAAGTATGGACTGATCCCCGAGTTCGTGGGCCGCATGCCCGTGGTGGCAACGCTCGATGAGCTTGATGAGAACGCGCTGATCGACATCCTGACGCGGCCGAAGAACGCCCTGATCAAGCAGTACCAGAAGCTGCTTGCCCTCGAGGGCTGCAAGCTCCGGTTCACCGACGAGGCGCTGGTGGCGATCGCGCGGAAGGCGATCAAGCGAAAGACCGGCGCCCGGGGGCTTCGCGCCATCCTCGAGGATGTGATGCTGAACGTGATGTATGACATCCCCTCCCAGACCGGCATCAAGGAGTGCATCATCAACGACCAGGTCATCAACAACGAGGCAGAGCCGGTGCTTATCTATGAGAAGATAGCGTAATTCAGAAGACAGGATTCAGAATACAGAGGACAGATGCAAGACCAGCAGTAACAATCTTGTTTCTGTCCTTTTCCGGTCTGTTGTCTGTCTTCTGTCCTCTGCTTTCTGAACGCATGAAAATCCTGTCCGCAGAATTCATCACTTCCGCTGTCGCGCCCAGGCAGTTCCCGGCTGACAAGAGGCCCCAGATCGCCTTTGCCGGCCGGTCCAACGTAGGTAAATCCTCACTCATTAACACCCTGCTGCACCGTAAGAACCTCGTCAAGACCAGCGCCACTCCCGGCAAGACCCAGACCGTCAATTTCTTCCTGGTGAACGGGGAATTCTATTTCGTAGACCTTCCTGGCTACGGGTACGCGCGGGTGCCGAAAGGCGTGACAGACTCCTGGGCGCAGATGATCGAGGGTTTTTTGAAGAATTCCCCGGACCTCCGCGCCGTGGTCATCCTGCTCGACAGCAGGAGAGAGCCTGATGAACGCGATCAGAAGCTTGCCGCATGGCTCCGCTATTACGGCATTCCTGTTATCGTCACCCTCACCAAGGCTGACAAGCTGAAGCGTCAGGAGGCAGTGCGCGCCCGCAAGATGATCGCATCAGCCTTTGAGATGAGCGGGCTGCCGGTTCTTACCTCGGCCACGGATGGCGA
>JBBIHD010000107.1:0-7572 GCA_037447195.1 Nitrospirota bacterium
GCCTTCATTCCGCAATCCGCATTCCGAATTCCGCACTTCATCCTACACTCCGACCTCCGCACTCCGAACTCAGGCCTCGCCTATCGTCGCCTGCGGCTTCCTCGCCCCTACCTTGATGCTCACAACCGATAGCGCCGCCTCTTGGATGTCCTCCTGCGTCAGGTTCAATTTCCCGATAACGGCCTTTATAGTCGGATCATGGACCAGAAGTTCCGCGGCAAAGGGCGTTTCACTGATAATGCTGATATCCTGAAATCCCGCGCCTTTCATTGCCGCCAGGTAGTTATCCTTCCTGATCGCCCCGGCCACGCACCCCACATAGGCCTCGATGGATCCTTTCACCGCGGCAGGCATCTCCTTCAGGACCACGATGTCCGAGACCATCATGCGGCCTCCAGGCTTCAGGACCCGGTATGCCTCGGCAAAGACCTTCTTCTTGTCAGGCGCGAGATTGATGACGCAGTTTGAGATAACAACATCCATGGAGTTGTCCTCAGCAGGCAAGGCGTCGATATCGCCGAGCCTGAATTCCACATTCGAGTGACCAGCATTCTTGGCATTCTTTCGCGCCCGCTCGATCATCTCCGGCGTCATGTCCACGCCGATCACCCTGCCCTTCGGTCCGACCTTCTGCGCCGCGAGGAAGCAGTCTATGCCGGCTCCGGAACCGAGATCGAGGACTGTCTCGCCTTCCCTGAGCGAGGCGAGCGCAACAGGATTTCCGCATCCGAGCCCCAGGTTAGCGCCCTCCGGCACCGAGGCCAGGTCCTCCTCGCTGTAGCCGATCCTTTTACTGAGCGTAGCGGGCAGATCGCCGCATCCGCAGCCTGACATAGCCGGAGCGCAGCAGGACCGGCCTTTCTTCGCGATCCCGGCATATCCCTTCCGCACCATGTCCTTTATCTTTGCCAGTTCCATAATCTCCTCCTTTCCACCAATACACTGCCCGGCTTTATTTCTTTGTGGCTTCGTGGCTTCGTGTGAGGCAGAACTACTTCCCGCTTATCCCCTGCATCAACGGCTGCAGAAAGGTCTTCGCCATCTCCCCCAGGCCCTCGGCCTTCATCAGCGTGATGCAGCAGATGCTGCCGTCCTTCTGCCAGGTGATGACGGCCAGTTTGTCTCCTGCCTTGATCCCCGCCCGGTCCCGCAGGTCCTTAGGAAGCACCATCTGGCCCCGCTCGTCCACGCTCACGAGGGCCTCAACGCTGCAGCACTCGGAGTTGATGAGGGGAAGGGTCTTGCTTTTTGCCCTGGTCATTGCACGCTCCTTTATTTTCAGTTCAGTATATTCTGACTTATCTGATTATGCTGATACTATAGCGCAGGGTAGAGGCATTGTCAAAGACGAGATGTTTTGCCGGCTGACTGCTGACTGCGTTGACCGGCGCAGAAAACAGAAAGGCCGCAGGGGGGAATACCCCGGCGGCCTCCGGATGACGTTATGTGTGGATAGGATGATCTAATAATTCTCCGCGTGCAGTTCGAAGTGCCCCTGGGGATGCTGGCAGGCAGGACACTCGTTGGGCGTTTCCACGCCCTCATGAATGTAGCCGCAGTTCCGGCATTTCCACTGCTCCTTCTTTTCCCGCTTGAAGACCCGCCCATTCTGGATGTTCTCCAGGAGCTTGCGATAGCGCTTCTCGTGCGCCACCTCCACCATGGCAATGCGCCGGAAGGCCTCGGCAACCTCCTTGAAGCCTTCTTCGTCGGCCACCCTGGCGAAGTCAGGATACAGCTTTCCCCACTCCTCTTTCTCACCTTCCGCGGCTGCAAGCAGGTTCTGGGCCGTATCGCCGATCACGCCCGCCGGGAACGAGGCGGTGAACTCGGTCATTCCACCCTGCAGGAATTTGAAGAAACGTTTTGCGTGCTCCTTCTCATTGTCCGCCGTCTCAAGGAATAAGGCCGCGATCTGTTCATAGCCCTCCTTCTTCGCCTTGCTGGCAAAGTAGGAGTAGCGGTTCCTGGCCTGCGATTCGCCGGCAAAAGCAGCCAGCAGGTTCTTCTCGGTCTTGCTTCCCTTCAAATTCATTGTTCCCTCCCTAGACCTCATATAAGTGAATTTTAAATTGGAAATTTCAGATTTAAGCCGCTAAATGTCTGCTGCCTGCTATCTACCGTCTACTGCCTGCCGGCTGCTGTCACTCCGCGTCCCTCGTCTCTTCTCAATTCCGCATTCCGCACTCCGCACTTCTTCACCGGTACTTCCTCATGATTTCCATGCGCGAAATGAACACGTCGGCCCGGGCGATCAGCCAGTAGCTCACCCGCTCCTTCAATTTCTGCGCACAGGACCGCTGCTTCCAGTCTTCAAGCCCTATCTGCTCAGCCTCGGCAAGGTCGGCCGCGAAGTCGGCCTTTGCCCGTGCTGCCAGGTCCGGATCGGCGACCACTGCCACCAACTCGTAATTTATCTTCCCGCTCCGGATGTCCATGTTCGCCGACCCCGCGATCACTGTGTCGTCGGCAATGGCGAGCTTGGAGTGGAGCATGCCGGGAAGGTATTCCCAGACCTCCATGCCGGCCCGCAGCAGCCGGCCGTAGAGGCCCCGGGCGGCCCACCGGGCGATGGGCACGTCGTTCCTGCGGGGAATGAGCAATCGCACGCGCACACCCCGCCGCACAGCGCGCTTCAGCTCGCGCATCACCCGGCCGGGCGGATAGAAATAGCTCATGGCCAGGTCGATGCTGGTGCGCGCCCTGCGGATGAGCTGGCGATAGGCGCGGCGAACCGGCTGCATTGCTTCTTCCGGGCCGCTCTCAAAGAACCGCACGCGCGTGCCCGTGCGGATCTTCTGCCTGCGGCCCAGCGGGATCCGCTTGACCAGCTTGCGAAGCGGCAGCTCTGCCCGTGACCACATGCGCAGGAAGGACCGGCGCAGCCGCTCCACCTCTTCGCCGTTGATCTCCAGCACGTTGTCGCGCCAGGGGCGGTCGCCCTCTGATCCGCCCCGGTACTCGTTGGCGATATTCAGACCGCCGATAAAGGCCTGCCGCCTGTCGATGAGCAGCAGCTTCCGATGGTTGCGGAAGGGCAGCATTCCCTTCCGGATCGGCCGGAACCAGCGCAGCCTGCCTCCTGCCTCGCGGAACTCATCCCAGAAGGAATCAGGAAGCGCCCAGGACCCCCAGGCGTCCAGCAGGACCATGACCTGCACGCGGCGCTTCGCGGCCGCGACCAGATGGGAGCGGAACTCCCTGCCGGTCTCGTCGTCGGAGAAGATGTACATCTCGAGGGCAATGCAGGCGCGCGCGCCGTCAATAGCAGCGCACATTGCGGGAAAAGCCTCAACACCGTTCTTGAGAAGGGAGATGGCGGCCATGGGCGCGGGCGGCTATACGCTCTCGAACGTGTAATCAACCTTCATGTTCATGTCCTTCCGCAGCGTATGATACACGGAGCAGTACTTTTCATGGGACAGCGAGATGGCACGCTCGATCTTCTTGGGCGTGAGGTTCGTGCCCGTGATCGCGATGATCATCTCCATGGACGTATAGAACTGGGGCGGCGTGGGGTTCCGCTCGCCGACGATGTCCATCTTGTAGGACTTGATCTCGCACTTCATCTTCTGGAGGAACGAGACCATGTCGATGGCCATGCATCCCGCAACGCTCAGCAGCAGCGTCTCCGTGGGAGAGCATCCCCACTGCTGGGCCGCGTCGTATTCCACCTCGTAGCCACGGTTCGTCCGGCCCACGAAGATGAGCTCCTTGTCCCAGGTAAGGGTTGCCTTGTTCACCTGGGAGATCTTGGACTTGTAGCCTTCCAGTCCCTCGTCGAGTTCTTTTGTTTCTTTTTCATCGGACATGACAGCACTCCTTTATCAACAAAATCTCCCCTGAAAGTGATAACGAAGAATGATAGCATCCAGGTGCCAGCGGTCAGCAATCAGCAGTCAGAATATATCCCTGCCTCCTGCTTACTGCCTTCCCTTGTCCTTCAGGTGCTCCAGAGCTTCGGCTTCCCTGCCTGCTTCGACCTTCAGCGAATAGGTTTTGATGGCGGCCCCTTCCAGGCCCACGGAAAAGGAATCATAGGTGGCCTTGATGCCCTGCAGGGAGAGATGGCCGACCATGTCCATCATGGCAGCGTCATCAAAGCCATGGCCCGTGTCGGTGCGCAGAACTTCCACGTAGTCCGCGCCGTCGTCCTCTGCCGGCAGCTCAGGCGACCCCTCTTTCCATACGTCGCCGTATTCCCAGCCTTCCTCTTCTGCGCCCGGGGCCGGCCGGCGCTGCGGAGGCTTGACCTCTGAGAACCGCAAAAACAGGATCACCAGCGCCACGGCGATAATAAGAAGAATCAGTCCCACGGACACCTCTTGCCCCGTCTGAAAGGGGATGAATGGAGAATGAAAGAAGCAATGTCGTTTTCGCGCAAAGCCGCAAAGAAGGACATGCAAATGGAATTCAGGATTTGCTTTTCTTTTGCGTCTTGGCGCCTTGGCGCGAGGCGCCTTTTTCTTTGACACCGACCTGAGCGTGCCCCGTGAAGAACTATCAAAGTTTTTCTGCGTTCACTGCACCGGTCACTGCCCTGCACGCGCCTGATCACTGCCGTTTCGGCTTTTTCATGGGGCAAAAAGGCGGCGCATTCAGCTTCCAGACGCTCCAGTCCACGTACCGGTCATCGTGCTGGAAGGAGCTTCGCACTTCGTCGGAAAGCATCAGATCTCCGCCTGATGCCCGGTTCTGCCGGTTGTAGGCCACGAGCAGGCTGACGGCGGAGGGAGAAAAGTACCCCTGCCGTGACCGGTTCAGAAGAAAATCGAGGGCGCCCCTGGTATCGACGGGCTTTTTCCGGAAAGGGCGCTCCGAGATCAAGGCATCGAAGGTGTCGGACAGGGCGATCAGCTCGATCACCCGGTCTTTCAGCTCCACGCCGCGGGGATAACCGCTCCGGTTCGCCCGCTCATGATGCTCCAGGGCAACCTTGCAGCTGCTGAAATCCGGACTGCCGGTATAGAAGGTAAGCAGCACATAGCCCATGATCGTGTGGCCGTACAGGACCATGCGCTTCCGCACGTCATCGCCGATGTCCTGCTTCAGGATGTCATCTGGCAGCCGCACCATGCCCAGGTCATGCGTCAGGGCCGTATAGCCGATGAGCTGTGCCTTTTCGACGCCATAGAGGTCCAGGGCCATCGTCGCGGTCATGGCCGCTGTCCTGAGCGTATGCTCGTAGACATAGCGGTCACGGTTGCGCATGAACTCGAATTCTTCAAAAAGCACGGGCAGAACGCGCAGGTCATCGTAGAGCGCCAGTACCTGGCCGCGCTGCTCAGGCGGGAACATGACGGGATAGGCCCCCTGCCGGATCAGCTCCTCCATGTCCTTCCTGACCCGGCTGCCCTTCAGGCTCAGACGGCAGGAGGAGGTGAACTTGCCGCAGCACCCGATGTCCCCCAGAACGTCGGGTGTAAGCTCCTCGCCCTCTTCGATCAGGAGGTTGCCGTAGACGTCGCGCACGTCAAGAGGCGCTATCAGGCTTGCAGGCAGCTCTTCTATGATTTCCATGAGTGAATATTAAAGGACGGCTGATTTCCTGTCAAACAAAAAACCGCGGCGAACCGAGGCCGGTGCAGAGAGCTCTTGACAGGGGCCGTTCTTATCCTTTACCATGCGGCCATGATCGAAGCGCTCTTCCTGCTGGCGGGCCTGGGCTTCAGCGTTCACGTCTACCGCCGGAGCATCAAGACCAGGCACTTTACGCCCCCACGAAAGGCCCTGCACTTCCTGCTGACCACCATCGGCATAACGGGCACTCTGTTCCTGCTCGGTGTGCTGATTGCCGATACCGGGATGGAGATGGCACGGGCAATGCTGGGCCGATAAACTGGGGACAGGTGTCAGGGTTCTGCAATCAGCGGTCAGGGCTCAGGATGATCTCCTGTCTCCTGTCTCCTGTCTCCTGTCTCCTGACTCCTGTCTCCTGACTACTGACTACTGACTACTGACTACTGACTACTGCCTACTGTCTACTGCCTGCTGTCTACTGCCTGCTGTCTACTGCCTGCTGTCTGCTGTCTGCTGCAATAGCCTCCAGCGCTTCCTTCGCGCTCTCCCGCACCGCCGCTGTCTCATCAGCCAGCAGCTCCTTCAGCGCCGGGACCGCTCCGGGGTCCTTCAGGATGCCGAGAGCATAGGCCGCGTCGCCCCGCACATTCGGAAGCTCGTGCTTCAACAGCCGGATCAACCCGGGAAGAACGTCCCGCACTTCAGCAGGCTTGGACGGCAGGAACTCCTCGATCAGGGCAATGGCCCCGAGCCGGACGCGCATGTTCTCCTCGCTCAGCAGATCGGGGATATAGGCCAGCAGGGTCTCGTCCGTCTTGATGAGTGAGATGATGTTTTCCAGGAAGCCTTTGCCCATGTACTCAATGAGCATGCTGCGCATCTCTTGTTTTTGCATAGTTTCGAATTATCATACTTCAGTTTCACCCTGTCAACACGATTCTGCATAAAAGCCGCACGATATCGCAGTACTATGCTATACTCAAATCAGGATTTTGGTTCTTCTCCTTCCTGCCATTACACGGCCTCTGGCCGCAAGTAAAAATGCACATTGGAAATAGCGCGCTGAAAATGTGTCCGAATGCCCCGGGACCATGATGTACTGATCCGCGTTAAACCGGCGCGTTTTCACGATGCGTAACACGTCACCTGAGGAGCGCCGCTTCATGATCGTCCACCCCACACGAACGAACCTGCTCATGCTTCGCGAAAAGGCGCGGTCTGTCGTGAACAGCATCGGCATCCTGAAGGCGCGCCGTCAGGCGCTTATCAGGGAGTTCGTCGCCACCTCCACCCCCTTCCTGCGGTCCCGCGAAGAGATACGAAAGACGTACTCCCGCGGCCTTGCGGAACTCAGCCTCAGCCTGGGACGCGAGGGGGTCCGGAGCATTGACTCACTCAGCCTTCTTACCGCACGGGACTTTCCTGTCGAAGTGACCCGAAAAAGCATCTGGGGCCTTGAGTACAAGGACATTGCCTGCCAGGACAGTGCCCTGCGGGAGCCCGACGAACGGGGTTACGATGAGCGTACAACAACGGCGCACGTGGAGCGGACAGCGGACCGCTTCGAACGCGTCCTGGAGGCCATGCTCGGCATTGCAGCCTACGAGAACAAGCTGAAGCGCCTGGGAGAAGAGATACTGCGCACAACGCGCCGGACCCGGGTTCTGGAAGAGCGGGTGCTGCCGGACCTGCGCAGCCGGACCAGGACCATCGCAGCCTATCTCAGCGAGCGGGAGCGCGAGTCCTTCTACCGCCTGAAACGGTGGAGCACACCGGTGAAGACCGCTCCGGCAGCGCTGGAAAGCCAATAAGGTCTGAATTTGCATGCATGGCCGGAGGCGGCTCCATGAGCACCGACATCCTGAACAGCATACTGAAAACAGAACGCGAGATACAGGCCCGGCTGGAAGAAGAAACGAGCAAGGCCCGCGCCTGGCTGGACCAGGAGCGCGCAAAGAGCGAGCAGGAGCTGGCGGAGGAGGAAGAGCGCCTTCGCAGCGCAGCAGCGCTTGCCGCAGCCGAGCGCGATCACGACCGAGCTCGTGCGCGAGC
>JBBIHD010000108.1:0-3116 GCA_037447195.1 Nitrospirota bacterium
AGGTGTTCTACCGCGTGACGGACAGCAAGGGCGCAAGCTCGATACTGTCATTCACCGTGAAGGTGCCGCTGCCGTAGCAGCATCGAAGACTGTTTGCGGGAATCATTCCCGGAACAGGCGGATAGTGCCGCCTGTTCCGGGTCTTTCTCTGCACACAGGGAGGGCAGGCTCATCCAACGGCGTACTTTATATGGATTTATAGTGCCTGAATCCGCTCATATGCATACCTGCCAGACAGAGGGTGCGGTATTCGTAATCATTCCAGGGACCGCAACAGCCGAAGAACCGGCTGCTGCGGTCCGATTGTTTTTAAGGGCAAAAAATCAAGAATTGAAAGGAGAGAGAATGACAAAGAAGAGCTTGATCTGCCTTATGATCCTGGCAGCGCTGTTCAGCGTGGTGATGCTCACCGGTGAAGGGACTGCCCAGCACTCCGGAGGCATTGTTACCCTGACGGACGCCAACAACGCGTATATCAAGACGGGGACGAACATTCCGTACAGCCCGAAGCTGACCTGCACACCGAGCCCGGCAGGGACGTGCCACAAGGGATATGCCACGGTGTTCAATCTTACCAGTGTGTACGAAAGCGATATTGCTTTTGCAACGAAGGACCACGGTCCGGGCACACCGTCCTACCAGGTTCCTTATCCGAAGCATGGGGTGACGGCGGGATACCATCAGATGGGAAGGAGCGTAGGTTGGGGCGCTGTCCAGAGGGACTTCTACAAACTGTTTGCCTTTACCAGTTCGCCCGGCATGTACGGGAAATATTGTCCGCCGTCGAACCGTCAGCTTGCGCATCCCATGGAAGCGGACGCGGCAAGGTTTGACATGAGCTCCTATGATTTCGCCCATTCGGAATGTGCATGGTGCCATCCCGGCGGCGCTTCACTGGAATATGACCGGGCGGGCTACCGGTACGACGGGGCGTTCAGCGGACTGCGTGGCACAGCGGGCTTCAACGGGAACCGCGACGCGCAGAAGGGGGATTACTACACCTACGTGGCCGGCCAGGGACTGGTATCGCGGAGTGACGCATGGTCCTCAGGAGGTGTTGTGGAATTCGACTGCCTCATGTGCCACTATTCCCGGCAATATGCGAACCTGGAGAGGAACTGGGGCGTCACCGAGCGTCCAGCCGCCGCTGATACGCACTCCCGGCCTCGTCTTGCAGCTTCGCTGGGCCTCGTGGGCGCGAAGGGTCAGCGGACGCTCCTGAATATCGGTCAGAAGGGTGCTTTCAATATCAATCCCGATATTGACCAGGCGAAATGGTCGTGGGGATCGGAGGTCACGGACATCCTTTCCTTTGCCCGGCTGTCGGCAGCGGGGGTCGTTAAAACGCCATTGACGGAAAACTGCGCCCTCTGCCATTTCGAGGACGCAGCCTGGACCGCGCCGGGGCCTGCCGGAGAGAAGCTCGGCGCAACCGTGTTCCAGCGCTTTATGCCGCCGGGCAGCGTGGCAGACCTGGACGAAACAGGCCTGCAGGGAACTGACCGGAAGAACGACACGGCCTGGACCTATGCCAAGAAACGCGCTGAATACGGCAAGCGGATCGGGGCGATCAACGACCCATTGCAGAATCCCGACGTGCACATGGACCGGGGCATGAACTGCGTCGACTGCCACTATATGATCAATAAGAGCTTCAGTGCCCTGCAAAATGATAGCGGGACGGAGATACTCCCTGCGGTCGATATCTACATCATCGATCACATGTTCGCCAAGGGGAACAACAGCCCCGACGGCAGGAACATGGACCAGATCGCGAACACGGTCACCTGTGAGAGCTGCCATATCACCGGCGCGCACGAGCGGGTGGACAAATCGCGTTCGGACGGATTATGGTACCTTTCGGGCACGAACAGGATCATCAAGGTCCCGTCGCATCCGGGCTTTCCGTCGTTCCACTTCAATGTGCTGGACTGCCGCACCTGCCATATTCCGGAGCTCAAGGCCGATGTGAAGGAAAACGTGATCGACCACACTGCCGGACCCTACCGGGGTTATGAACGCTCCCAGGCGTCAACCGGTGGCGGAGCAGGGATCGTGTACCGGCCTTTCTACCTTTCCCGCATGCGCGAGAAGGGAAAGATCACGATCCAGCCGACCATCACCATGACCTCGGCGGTATGGGTGGACGGAACAGAGGACAGGCCGACGTTCCAGCGGTTCACGACCGAGGCGGCCGAGGCCTACCGGGCGTTCCAGGGCGACAAAGACAGCAACGGCGTGTATGATTGGCCGCTGAACCGGGCGCAGAACGGCGACACGGCGCTGATCGTGAACCGGACCGAGGAAATATCCTGGATGGTCAATAAACTCAGGACCCTTGGCGTTGCGGAGCCTGTCATGAACCTGTATGTGAACGCCTTTACGGTAAGCCATAATACTGCGCCCCCGGGCACCGGCAAGATCCTGGGGTCGCCTGAAGGCGGCGTCTGCCTCATGTGCCATTCGACCCGGGACGAGAACAGCTACAAGTACTCCCCCTACTCTGTCGGGTTCTTTGACAAGAAGAACGTGCTCTTCGACCAGCCCAAGGACGGCGGTAAGGGGCTGGTCCAGACCGTTTTGAACGACGCGGGCGGAAATCCGGTGAAGCGGGTGCAGATGCGATTCAAAAGCGCGGACATGCGGGGCACTCCTTTCACGATCGACATTGCGGGAAGCGCCGCGCATGAAGAGACGGTCCCCGATGCGCTCGACCAGCGGAAGGCCTTCGGCTTCAGCGACACCTATGTGGAGCAACTGATCGATCCGGCCACCGGCGGAGTGGAAACGCCGATCGCCTATTTTACCGTCAAAAGTGATGCCGTGGTGAGCAGGAAGGTGCTTTTTGACGCATCGTCATCCATCTGTAAGCCGGCGAACGCAACCTGCACCTATACCTGGGACTTCGGGGGAGCGGGAGCAGCTGTCATTGCCGATCCGGTAAAGCCGTCGTTCACCTACAACGCCGCAGGCACCTACACGGTGAGGCTGAAGGTTTCGAACGGCGGGACGCAGGGCATACGGACGCAGTCTGCCACGGCTGTGGATATCAACAACAAGCCGGTGGCCTCCTACGTGGTGGATGGATCATCGACGGGCAGGAGAGTGGTGCTTAA